>NZ_JBQYFZ010000002.1:0-190109 GCF_052682975.1 Pseudomonas sp. SP16.1 | reverse complement strand
GGTACTGCGGCACGCCATGTTTGTTTACCGGGAATTCCAAGGCAGCCTTCTCCTTCGGTACTGATAAACAGAACTATAAGGGTAGGAGCCAGCCGCGTCTAATGGTTTCGCGAGCAACTGAGCGGCGACAGCTAAGGGACACCCAGGCCCATCATCGCCTTGCCTAATAGATACAGCAGGACGCCGAATCCACCGAGCAGTATCAGCAGGCCCAGATAGAATGCCGAGCGAGCTGCATCGGTGTCCGGGCCCGTGGCGGTGCACCTGGCAGCATCAGCCATCTGGGCTCCACCACCGATCAGGAATAGGCCGAGCACGAAAAGAAGCACTTAATGCCCCTTCTGCACGAGCCGCCAGTAGTAATTGGCGAAGATCCGGTCGACAACGTTGGTCGGCGGGTTGATGTCAGGGCCACCACCCTCCTCGATGACGCTTAGGTTCAGCGGGACCTCAATGTCCCATATCAGCGCCCGCGGGTATCTCTCCGTCGGGAGAATGAACAGATCGAACCGGAGCTGCCGACCTCGGTAACGATCAGCAAACGCCGTCAACTCGACAGTTTCATTGTTCACGTTCGCCAGGGTGACAACCTGCCGCCGGCGACCCTGCCCGTCGTACAGATACACCAGCAGGTACGACTTCTGCCCCTTGTCGATGTACCCGCGGAACGTCTGGCCTACTTCCCCGGCCACAGTCTTGCCCATGTTTGCCCGGTATTCCCAGAACAACGCATTCCCCATCATCTCAATGCGGTACTTCGTCTCGGCAAGGCCAGAGGCCTTGCCAAATCCGGTATCGGCAAGCCACCAGCAGCCGCCCCCCAGAACCCCAACAAGAGCGACGATCAGCACAATACGCTGCTTCTTGCTCCCCTCCTCAAACGGGTTGAGCAGCCCGAGGAGAGCCCAGTTGAAGCTCATTGCTTCAACTCAAGAAGGTGCGAATACTCCCCTGCCACAAGCAGGGCTCCGTTGTTGCGCAGCTGAACGAACACCTCCAGCGGCTGACCTTCCGGACTGGAGACGATCATGCCAATGGGTTGGCCGGACTGAACAAAGCGGCCATTGATGAAGGCGCCGCCAGTCGCAAGCCCGGTCAGTTGAACTGATGCGAGCTGGTTACGCAGCTGCTGCTCAGCCTCCACCGCCTTGATTGCTCCGTCATCGACCACCGGAGCTGCCGGCACGAAGATTTCGTCCAGCAGTGCCAGGTCGGGCTCTGCGGGATCCGTCGACTGGGCTGGGGAAGCCATCGCGCCCGGGAGCGCCTGCGGGTTATCCGGGACTGAAACGCTGGGCGCGATTTCGTTGACGTAGCCCTTGATCGGCAGCTGGGAGAACTTGCTTGCCAGGGAAGGAGCCCCATACACGGCGAGCAACAATGCTGCAGCCATGATGGCTCCATTCAGGAGTACCACCTGGTTGGACGAGATTCTGTTGCCGGTCGTTGCCATTTTAGCGCCCATGGTCAAGCCTCCTTTCGTGCAAGCACGCAAAGACCGCCGAGGGTCGCCACTGGCTTCCCATCTTTGGAGGAGATATCCAGCCGGTTGAGCTCGATGTCATGCCGCACCATGCTGGTGATGCCTTTGATCATTCCCCGCATGGTCTCAGCACTGACCTGCAGTCCAGACTGATCGCCGCCGGCGACGCATGTCCGTAGCAGGCCCACCGGGGCACCTTCGAAGACAACCGCCTCTACGCGATCACTGCGAAGCGTGTTGATGTC
This sequence comes from Pseudomonas sp. SP16.1, assembly GCF_052682975.1. Classification (NCBI taxonomy): domain Bacteria; kingdom Pseudomonadati; phylum Pseudomonadota; class Gammaproteobacteria; order Pseudomonadales; family Pseudomonadaceae; genus Pseudomonas; species Pseudomonas sp. SP16.1. Next base: position 188,381 of record NZ_JBQYFZ010000002.1, on the reverse strand, counting down.
GAACTTCAACCCGCTGTTGCTCAACCGAAGCGACTGGCCGATTCCGACCAGATCCTGGCGGCCGTGCTCGGCAGCGACTTGGAACGACTCTTTCCAGCGCGCCTGAACAGGTAGCAGCGCCTGATAAGCAGCCTTCCAGGTGCGCAGGTTGTCCAGTGCCTTGGCCTGGGCACCGACTGCCTCACCAATGCCCGTTGAAACCTTCCAGCCGCCGGCGGCAATGGCCACCGCAACCACGATGCCTGAGACAACGGCTACGACGCGCTCATTGGACATTCCACACCCCCTCGATCTCTACGATTCGCACCCCATCCGAAGTCCGAATTTCGCCAGGCCTCAACCACATCTCGTAACCGGAGGCCTCAACGAGCCTGGTCAGCAACTGCTTGGCAAACACACGATCGGGCACGGATTTGTCCACCGGCACAGCCAGGTCCATCTCAAAATCAGTGGTACGGCCACCCAGACCATTCCCCTTGGAGCCTTCTCCAAAAACAGCGATGCGCCGGACCTCGGCGTCGCTTTTCACCGAGCTGGACGCCAAGGTCGTCCAACGCTTGATCAGGTCACCCTGGGCCGGCGCCATGTCGAGCATGCGCTGCTGGCTGGAAAGCGTGTTGAGCATCGAAGAGCCCTGCTCATACACACCACTCACCCCCTGCACTTCCTTGTCAAAGTCTTGCTGCAGATCCGTGTAGCGGATCCATTGGAAGCCAACCAGCGCAGCCGCGACCAGACCACCCACCAACAGCCCTGCCAGCGGGCCCGCCAAGGAGCGCAAGGGGCTTTCACTTGCCCCGCCCGCGCGCAAGGCGCGCAGCCGAAGACGCTTGAGATTCAGCTTCTCCACAGGCACCGGGATGATCTTGTACGCATCCATCAGCCGGTCTGGGAGCTCTAACGGATAAGCCCAATATACCGGCAGATCATCCGTGATACCGCTGCGGTTCAAGACATCGTTGAGGGCTAGCAGGAACTGCGACGGGAAATCGCTCGAACTCATGGCGGGAAGGCGCTTGTCCACCACCTGGGTGACCCGACCATCGTTGACCATGAAGAACTCAAGGTTCGTATCCGTGTCGCTGGACGCTCCCCCTACGAAAAGGAAGTCTCCGCGGAGCTTGCGCATGTAGTGGAGGTAAGCGTCAGCCAGCAGGTAAAACTTGACCCGGGGCTGAGCCGTGACCTCGGCCATGATGGAGTTGGGAACTCCAACGTGCAGGCTGCCCCCATCGCCCAGCATCTTGAAGCTGGCCGGCCGGGGCGGCTGGATCTGCATGTCGGCAAAGACCGGCGAAGCAGCGTCCAGGGTTACATAGGCCGCCTCCCCGGCCAGATAGATGGCCTCACCAGGACGATAGTCCTCCGTGAGAAGTGCTCGTGCTTCAGAAACGACGCGCATGCGCCCTCCTTATCTCATACTGCTCGATAGCGTGTTCCCAACCATGGTGACCACCTCAAACAGGTAGGCCACGATAGGGAGGGCTGCGGAAGATGCCACTAGGACCAACACCGCCATCTTGGAAAACTCGACCATTGCGTTGACGGTAGCCTCCGCATCCTCCAGCAAGTAATTGCTGGCCGTCGTCAGCTGATCATCCGTCTCCATCGTCTGCTCGGAAATCTGCAGCGCTACCTGCAGGAAGATCGGCCATTGGCAGCGCGGGTCGCTGGGGTCGAGCCTCGAAGGGTCGCAGGCAGCGCCCAAGCCTTTGCCGAGGTTGAGGTCGGCTTGGTAGCGCTCGATGCCCTCGCGAAATACTTCCGGCACGGACTTCACTGTGATGCCGATCGCTTTCGGCATGTCGTCGAATCCCGCACGCCACATGAGCGCCAGGTAGCGAGCCCACAGCGCGAAGGAGATGTTCTTGATGGCATCCCCGAGAAACGGAATACGGAGCACCACCGAATAGACGCCCATCCGGCCCTGGGGAGTCCGCGCGTAGAAGATCACCGCACCCACCAACACGATCAGCAGAGCCAGCATGTACGGCCCGCTAGTCCGGAACAGATCCGATAGGGCGACCATGAACTCCATCAGAGCTCCACGCTCGATCGGCCGGCCTCGCGGCTGCAGTTTCGAAGAAGTCTCTGCAAGGGTTGGGATCACCGCCACGACGAAACCAATGAAGATGATGATCCCAGCCAAGAACATCATCGCCGGCTTGAGCAGGGACTTCGCAGTCTTGCGCATGCGTTCCTTCATGATCAGCGTGTCGCGGATCTCGAACATGACCGGCGCCATCTTGCCCGACTGCTCACCAACGACGATGGCCGCGATAATTTCCTCAGGCAGCAACCCAGCACAGGTTTGCGACAGGTATCGCCCGGAGGCGACCTGATCCGCCATATCGGCAAGCTTCTCGCTCTGCTTTGGCAGCAAACTGGACAGTCGGCGCAGCGCCGCATCCAGGTCGATTCCTGCACTCAGCAGTGCCCCGAGGTTACGCGTGAACATGATCTGCTCTCTCAGAGAGAGCATCTTTACCTTCCCGCTCATCAGGTGCTCACTCCCGTCAAGTCAATCAACCCTTCGTGCAGCGCATCGATCGCCTGCCCCTCCAGGGTGAACGCCTGCTTTTCAGCAGCCTTATCGAACTCACCTGCACGCAGTAGCGCTTTAACGTCCTTGGTGAAGTCGAGAATGCCGTGCACCGGATAGACGCCGATGTAGCCAGTGCCCGCACAGCGGTCACATTTGTGGTCAGGCTTTTCGCGCGAGGTCACCGGGAAACGGATCTTGGACTTGTCGATCGACATCTGATCCACATCCATCCCGCGCAGCGCCATGCTGTAACGGAACTTCGCCCACTCGGATGGCTCCGGCGCACGCTGGACGGAACAAACGGGACAGAGTTTGGGAACAAGCCGCTGGGTGATGATCATCACCAAGGCCTGCAGCAGGTCATGCTGACGCTCCTCGCTCAGCAGGTGCGCGAGTGAGGTGTACCCTTCCACGGGCTCAGAGGCGTGGAACGTCGACAACACGAGGTGGCCGGTCAGCGCCGCCCGGGTCGCGACTTCAGCACTTGCCCGAGATCGGATTTCGGAGAGAAGGATCACATCAGGGTCGTGCCGCAAGAACCCTTCCAAGTAGGGCTCATACACATCTGCACTGGGGAGACTGAACTGCTCCACCCCAATCAGACTGCGCTCCTTGGGGTCTTCGAGCGATAGCCGTTTAACCGTGTCCCCGAAGATGAGGTAGTGCTGGCCCAGGAATGCGGCAAGAGTGGTCGACTTACCCGAGTTGGTAGGACCGACCAGGAGGATGATGCCGCGCTTCACATTGAGGGCCGAGATCAGATGCTCTTTGACCTTAGGTACGAAGCTGAGCTTGTCGATATCGACGAACCCATCACCATCCTCCTGCTCCAGGTAACGAGCAGAGATCGATACCATCTGATCGTCATCGTTAAACGCGCTGCGCATGTCACCTGGGATGAACGAGCAACGCATCTCATAGGTGTTGGTCTGGCCGCGGTAGAAGAGGCGACCGGTAGCAGGCTTCATCAACCGGGTGCCAGAAGCGTTCGCGCCGGTAGTTTGCAGCAAGAAATTCGTGACCTCGATACGTTCCTGCAGGCTGATACGGTAGCTATGCAGGCGCACGCCATTTTCGCGGTAATAGATCTCGCCCTCACCTGTTTCGAGAACACGTAGCGAAAGGTCGGTGGCTTTCCGAGCCACCCCGGTCTCCAGCATGTCGATGGCGATGTTGCGCTCGGGCCCGCGCGTCCGGTCTGCATAAAAGAGCCGGCCGACGTTGTGGCCGCCCTCACTCCCCCCGTTATCCTTCCGTGCGGCGCGAAGGGGCGTTGCAACCTCCACGCGAGGAGCGAAGCCAAAGCGCAACGCACGCGCCTCGGTGCGCAGGCCTTTGGCCAGAGCGCTGGCAGCCGCTTCTGAAGCACCGCGCTGGCGGAAGCGCAGCATTTCTTCGTAGCTGGAGAAGACTAGGCAGTTGTCGCCGGTTGGCATGCTGACAAGCAGACCGGCGATCGTTTCGCACTCATTGCGAATCGGCTCGGAAGCCACCAACGGGTGAACCGCAAGAGATTCAGGCAACTTGGCGTAGTAAGGCAGACGATCCTTGATCGCCATGACCTCAGCTTCGTGCTTGCGTACCTGAGGGTAAACCCGTGCCAGGAACTGGAAAAACGGCTCACGAGCCTGGGGAGTGTCCTTCGGATTCTCCACCTGCTCTTTCGTGAGATAGCCGAGAGCAACGACGATATCCCCAACACGAACATCGCCCTTAGGGTTGACCTTCGCGACCCTCAACGCGAACTGGCGGACCGGCTCCGGCGCATCGCCGCCCCACCCCCAGTTAGTGAGGAACCCGCGAGCGAGTTCTTCGTTATGCCCTTCCGTCATCAAGGAACCCTCAATTCGCGTGCGATTTGCCGCGACGTTCCGGCAGCGCGCCGTACCGTAGTCGCGTTAGAAACGAGTGCCACATGCTTGGCCGAGACCAGGTTGAAAACCACGGCCCCGCCCCAGCGGGAAAATTGGTCCGAGCAGTCAAGCGGGGTCTGTTGAAAGACCACCGGTGACGAGCAAGCGGTATTTACACAGGTGCCGCCGCCGGCGGCACAGATGGTGTTTGCGTTGCCAATAGCAATCGGCCCTCTCGGGAAAGTGTCCTGCTCAACAACGGAGTAGCCGCGAGCGAGCTTCTGCAGCGTGATCTGCATGCGCATCGCCTCGTCTGTCAGCAGTGACAGATAGGTCTCCCGCGTTTCGATCAGATCGAAAACCACGCCGCTGGCCGGGCCGCACCAAGAGGGAGCGGTGGCGAAGCCAGCCGTCGCAGAACATGAATTGCTGCTGACGGCCAAGGGATCCCAGGAACGATCGCCAAGGTCATCCAGTGCATAGACAAGGGCGCGATCGAAGCGCCAGACCCCATCCGATACGTTCGGTGCAGAGGCCAGATAGACCCGATCAGCATTCGCCCCTTTGAGTTTGAAACCTTCATCAGTAGAGGCCAGATTGGCCATGGTTACCGTACCGAGCCCGCCGGTGCGCGCCATGCGCATCCGGAGGGACTCAGAGGCAACTCCCACGTAATAGGCGTCAACACGGGCCCGGTGCTCGTACAGGCTTTCCTGGAGCATGAAAGCCACGCCAGCCATGCCGGCGCCCAGGGCAGCAAACAGGAAAACGATCACCAGAACCAACATCGAGAGGCCCTTACAGGTCGTACACCAGGGTTACAGTCGAGTGCGTACCGCCGGAAACCGCGGCGTAACGAACCACGCCAGTGGTGCGGGCAGTAGCGCCGTTGAAAGTCCCGCCCTCGCGACTCAGGAAGATCTCCTGAACCAGCTCCGTGGGTACGTTGGTGAACTGAACCCCCATCTGACGGCTGCTGATGTTGGTCAGGCTGATCACGCTATCGCCCACCTGGTAGACACCAGGCGTACCTGCGGAAGGTTGGGTGACGGTCGTCACCGCATCGGACATGGGGCGAATGCCGGAAGTGGCGTAGCGCGGTGCGTAGGTCGCCGAGATGATGCCGGACACCTTGTCACCCATGATTACAGCATCCAGCAGGTTGTTGCCGGCGGCGGTCAGCGGGTTGGAGGTGACAGCGGTGGGAGCGCGCATCGTCTGGTTCATCATGGACGCCGAACGCACGATGTTCTGCGCGACGGACATCATTTCCTGGGCGTTTGCCTTCGAGGAAACGAAGTTGTTGATCAGCGGATAGACGATGGCTGCAATCACACCGATCAGGATGATGGTGATGAGCACTTCCACCAGAGTGAAACCCTTCTGGTTACGACGGCGATGCTTCTGAATCATGGGAATTACCTCGTTGTAGTTGAAACGTGCCATCACTAGAACGTGATGATCAGATCATTGGCAGCCACCCCTGTCGGCGCAGCGCCAAGACTCACCGACCCATTGATTCGGAGCGCGCCGTAGTGCGGCTCCACGTTGGCACCGTTCGTGCCGAGCGGGTCATAATCTCTGCAGTATTGGATCCGGCCACCCCATGGGGTGACCCCGTACTGGGCCTGCGGAAGCGCAAGCTTGCTCAGCACATCAACGTTGGCCGCGTCGAGGTTGTACCAACCATCACGGCAGCCCATGTTCGTCGCGGGATTACCGCCAGCGAGGTTTACTGCGGTCGCAGTGGGATAGAAATTGGTTGTTGCCGTAGGGGCCGCGCTGATCCTCATCAGGTTGAAGTAGCGCACCAACTCATTCGAAATTTTCCGCATCCGCTCTGCGGTCATATCCAGACGGCTGCGCTGCAGCCCGAGATTGGAAACAAAGACTGCTCCGAGGTCAGGATCCACCACATCCCATGTCTGCCGGTTCGCCGCGGTGAGAACAGGGCTCTGGCCTGGAATGCCCAGCGAGGCATTGGGGTTGCAGGTACTGCCGGTGCGAGCGCATGCAGTCGTGTAGATGACCCCCAGCTGATAAGTCAGTGTGGCGGCGGGCCCAGTTGAGCGAAAAAGCGGGACTGTTTCAGTTAGCCCCGTGACCCGCTGATAAACCCGCACATTGCGCAGTACCGAGGCATCATCAACGAAGCTGGCAGGATCTACCCGACCACGGCGGATCAGGTCCATCAAGGCTACATCTGCCGCAGTCGCGCTTGCTGGGTTCAACGGCGCGCTAGTCAGCCCGCCGCCGGTATACGGCGCAGGTAAATCCCCTAACGCACTCTCAGAAGCAGCCCACCCTTCCATCGCCGCGGCGATGGACGCATTGGTGCTCTTCTGCCGCTCGCGATACTCCATCTGACCCAGCGCACCCATCATCGGAAAGAGCGCAGCCAGAGCCGTTGCGATGACCCCGAGGATCACCACAGCGATCAGCAGTTCGACGATTGTGAAACCACCCTGCTTCGCCATTCTACGACCCATCATAATGCCTACTAATGTTTTTCTTTAGCGTACACGTTACCAAATTGCCGCGCAACGCCGAGCGCGCATTTAAAGACTGCAACGCCCTTCCTATAAGGCACTGAGTTGGCTACCATGACTGCATTGAAATAAGCCAAGTTTCTGGAGCTTGTTATGCAATCCAAATTCAGTCTGAATGACAATGATGTGCGTCGCCTCGTCGCTGACGCCGAAAGCAGCGCTGACATCAACCTGCTGCGAAGCCATCTGTATCGACTGGTGAACCTGCGGAAGGAGATGGGCATCGCCATCAGAGAGCAGGCACAGAACCGTAACGACCTGGCCCGGATTGTTCAGACTGCACAGCAGGTGCTGGCGGAAGATCGCAGCACCGGCCTGCTGAGCCTTTTGGATCGCAAAGGCCTCATCAGCGGCTATCGCACCAAGCTCAAAGCCCAACTCGAAGCCAACCAGGCTCTCGCCAATGCGAACGCCGATTTGCGCAGCAAGGTCTCCAGCGCAGCACAGGCGGTCTCAAGCACCCAAGCCCTACGCGATCAGGTCAGCACGCTGACCCGACAACTCGCCGACCTGCAGGCCGCCAACCAGCAAACCCTGCGGCAGCTCGAATTCGCGCGCCAAGACGCCGCTGTCCTGCCCGTGGCGCTGACGGAGGAAACCCCTCAAAGCGGGCCTGACCAGGCCCTGCTCCAAACCATACAGCAGCAGGAAACCACTATTGCCGAACTGCAGCGGCAGCTGAATCAGGCACAGTCGGCCCTGCAGGATCATCATCAAGCACAGGCTGCAGCTGCTACCCAGGAGGCAGCCGCCAGCACCCCCGAGATCGACCAGATCCGCGAGATGTTCGCGCAGCAAGTGAGCGGTTACATGGCCGACAACCTGCGTCTGACCCGCGAGCTCCGCACTACCCAAGAGACTGTCGACCAACTCAAAGGAAGCCTGAGCCAAGTCGAAGAACTGCTGACGACCGCCAACCAAGAGAACGCCGATGGCAAGGAACTCGCCAAGGCGCTGCAGCAGCAACTGGATGCGGCAGCAGAGCAACGCGCAGGGATCGAGCAACTGCTGTCTCAGCGCGAGGAGGCCATCACCCTCCTGCAGCAACAGCTGGAGGACGCGCGCTCGGCGCTTCAGTCAAGCGAGCAGAATGCCGCTGCCATCCAGACCAAACTCGAAAGCGCAATGGCTGACATCACGCGCCAAGCTGAAACCATCAGCAGCCTGAGCCAGGATAAAGAGCAACTTCTGGAGCAGGTCGCCGAATTGGGAAAGCAGAACGGCCTGAGCCAGACCCAGGTCGCTGAACTGCAAGAGAACATTCGGAACCACATCGGCCAAATCGAAGCCATTCAGCGCGAGCTGGATACGACCATCCAGAACTGGCAGGAAAGCCAATCCCTGGATCGCCAGAAGATCCAGGATCAGTCGCAAGAAATCAGCCGCCAAGGCACCCAGCTGGAGCAGCTGGCCACCACCAACCGCCAGCTTGAGCGCCACCTTGGTATGCTGGAAAATCGCACTGAGCGACTGCTCAGCATCAAGCAAGGCCTGGAGGCATCCTTGAAAGCCGGTGCCGAAGAGCGTCAGCGCCTTACCGCGCTGGCCAAGGACACCTCCTTCGAGTTGCTGGCCGTGCAGCGTCAGAACAAGGCCCTGGAGGCCACTGTTCAGCAGCAGCAATCGCTGATCACTGATCTGAGTTCGCGCCTGCAGACCGAAAAGAAGGTGATCCACCTGGCTGGGCCTGCCGCTCGCCGGGCTGCAGAGGTCGGGGATGAGGTTGTCGAGTTTGAACTCCCCCAGCAGGACGACACCCCCGGCCACCAGATGTGATTGCTGTACACTTTTTAACCATGCGCAACCAGGCCACACGACCATTGTTCCTGGAGGCACAACCCACAGAGTTTTCCACAGGAGTTGTGGATAAGCATGCAGAACAACCCCGTCGACGTGATAGTCGACGAGCTCCTTGCGGGCGAGGATGCTCTACCTATCGAGGCTCTCCCCGAGGTCAACGCACGCACCGCAAGCGAGTACGCCGCATTAAAAGCGTTTTTCTCGAAATGGTCGAAGTCTCCGCATACGCTGCGCCGCTATAAGGTCGAAGTGGCCAGGCTATGGCTTTGGGCAACAGATAAGGGTCGCATGATCTCCGAGTTGACCTACGAGGATCTGAACGACTATCAAAGGTTTCTGCAGGATCCCCAGCCTTACGAGCGCTGGTGTTCCGGCAAGAAGTACCGCCGCGACTCACCAAACTGGCGCCCGTTCGTTTCCGCGCTGTCTTTCAACTCCGTTCAACATGCCTTCAGCGCAATAGGGGCCCTCTATGGCGTCTGGCTTCGCTCTGGGCACATCACCAGCGACCCGATGGCCAACGCTGCCAAGCCCAAGGAGTCGCTCGAAGACGGGGTTGCCCCTTTTGCCGCATCTACAGTCGATCCCACAGAAAAGTGGTTCGACGACCGCATGGCCACCGCAATTCGGGAGGCTCTCACTCTGATGCCGGCGGAAACACCTGCTGAAGAGCAGCAGCGTGCCCAGTACATCCTGATCATTCGCACCCTGACAGTCACCGGCGCCCGGGTGAGCGAGATCGTCCATGCGAAGCAGTCCCAGATCTACGAGGATCGCTCCGGCTGGTGGATAAGGCTACGCGGCAAAGGCGGCAGGATCCGCACCGTGCCGCTGCCAAACGACTACATCACCGACGTACTCATGCCGTGGCGCATCGATCACGAGTTACCCGCGATTCCTGAGGCAGACGAAGACACCCCGCTGTGCCCGCCCCGGGTCTGGAGACAAGGCAAACCCGGCATCAGCAGCCGGATGGTCCTCAACGTCGTCAAGGATATCGCCGCGCGCGCCGCCGCCCTTCTGCCGGCCGATGCGCAACGAGCCTCGCGCCTGCTACTCCGGGCCAGCAATCACTGGTTCCGGCACACCTTCATTACTGCGCTGATCGACCAGAACGTACCGACCAAGACCATCCTGACGACCGTAGGGCAGAAATCAGAGCAAACCCTGCGCATATACGACCACAAACAAGACCATGACCGACACGTCGACGTGACGCGTGTCGCATCGAAGCTATGAGGCCCGCCGTGACCACCCCATATGTACTCGACACCCTCTACAACGAACGCTACAGCAAGAGCGATCTGTACCGTTTCCTGAAGTCCCAGTCCGAAAACCGGGCCCGCGGCGTGATCATCCCGCTGAACGAGACCGGCTCCAAGGCTTGCATGATGCTCGACTCCCCTACCCGTCGGGAGCAGCTGGTCAGCACAGGCTGGTCGAACCAGTTCCTGGTCATGCCCGCCTTCCATTGGCGGCTCATGGCGACCAAGTTCAAGCTCGACATCATAGAAAGCGATGAGATACCCCCATCTCTTCAGCCGGCCCACCTCTATCAAGTGGCCAGGAATACCTGGAAGAAACAGGAGAAGACCATCCCGGCGTAGGCTGGGGTAAACCCCGCTTCGCGTCACATGGGCCCGAGCGCAGCTCGGGCAGACAACCACAAACAAAAAATACAATAAAAATAATAACTTCCACGCGAAGCGTGATGACCACCCCAGATCACGGCTGGGCCCATCTCAGCCAATACACCAAGGCAACCACAGCCAACACCCGAGACAACCAGGCGGATATCCCGAGGCCACCCAACTCGTCAGGGACCAACACCAGAGCGGCCACCTACATGGCCATCCCAGCCAGAAGCAGAGGGCAACATGAACAGACCTACGCGATCATCCCCCCTCATAACGAAAAAGTTCGACCGCAATCTGGCCGGGCGTGACTTCGTTGTTGGTGATATCCATGGCGCCTACGATCTGGTCATCCAGGGAATGAAGGCTGCGAAATTCGACCCGGCGTGCGATCGACTGTTCGCAGTAGGCGATCTCATTGATCGAGGCCCAGGCTCACACCGCACCGCTCGGTTTCTGAAGCAACCCTACGTCCATGCCGTCAGGGGCAATCACGAGGACATGCTGCTGCAGCTCTATTCGGAAGGTGAACCGCCTGTCGAAGTCCTCCAGTGGGCGGCGAAACGGAATGGTTTCTCCTGGTGGCTGGATACCCCAACCGATACGCGCGAGGCAATCCTGTCCGCCGTCCGGGATCTTCCCCTTGTCATAGAGATCGACACTCCGCGCGGCACGGTAGGGCTCGTCCACGCTGAAGTTCCGATCGGCATGGAATGGAGCACCTTCCTGCAGAAGCTGGCCGCGGGCGATGAAAGGGTCATCGAGTCTGCACTCTGGGGGCGCACCAGACTGAACTCGGGGGACACCTCGGGGGTGATAGGGATCGGCCGGCTTTTTGTGGGACATACCCCCCAGTGGGAAGGACTGAGGCGCCTGGCCAACATCTATGCAGTGGACACCGGCGCAACGTTTGCCGAGCTCGGCCGCGAAGATCTACCTGGTGCACGCTTGACGATGGCCAACCTCGCCATGCAGACGGTTGACCTAACCCAGCATCTACCGGCAAGCCCAGGCAACGTAGACCTGCGAGACGGGAACATCGGTGACAATCCATTTGGGCAGTACGCTACGGGGATAGAGCGCTGACCCCGACACCGCGACTCAGAACTGAACGCCGTGCTTTGGCAGCAGCGCTTGAAAAAACTCAAGAGCGGTCCTGGCCGATCGCTCACCCACTTTAAACCTCCCATCCACCATCTCGGTATCACCGAACTCTGCCGCACCAAAGCGATACACCTCATACCCATGCAGGCGGAGCCTACGATCTTCTGCCGCCATCTCTGCATACTTCGCCGGCGACGCTGATCTCCCATCCGCAAAATGGTGCATGCCGTCCACCTCGATCACTATGCGCGCGCCCCGATCCAAGAGCAGCAGCAAGTCCATACGTTGCCGGGCAAGAACCGGGTTGCTGCCACGCTGCGAGGCCGTCTTGGGGTCGTAGTGGAGATATACTTGAGGGATTAGGGCAGGCAGCCGCTCACCCAGCAGCGGGACAAGCTCCGTGTAATAGGTGGTGAACAGAGCGTATTCACCTGGTGACTTTGCTCCCCTTACCGACTCGGCAAGACGTCGGTACAGCTGTCGCTTGGCTTCGACCAGATCCAATTGGTTGTTCGAATCTCTCCACCAATTCGCCATCGCCATCCAGGTCAACCCAGCTTCAGGAATCAGGCGATCGTAAATCAACGCATCAGAGGCATTCCGGATGCCGATATCGTTGTTGATCGCATCAAGAAGATAGAGGTCTGGCTTAGCGTTAATTGCCGCGAAGATGAGATTTTTCGGCGTGCCAGAGACTCCTGCCATGGCGCGTCTGACTCGATAAAGGGGATGCCTGGATACTTCTTCAGCCGGGACGACCATAAACCCATCAGCCAGGAGCAACGCATTCAGCATTTCAGCCAGATGGGCCTGGGCCTGCCCCGTCCGACATATAGGGTGAAGTAACTGCTCAAGCAGCGCGAAAAAGCGGCCTTGAGAACAGGTCAGAGCGCCACAGTGTTCCAAGACTTCCGAATTCGAATAGTCAGGGTTCCGCAGGTAATGCTGAGCTACATCATCGCGCAGCGTCTTGAAGAGAACACCAGATGGCCCTGCCTGTTCCCAATTCGGGGCCAGAATGGCAAGCCCATCCATCGCCGGGAGGCCTCCGAACAGAGGCTCAAGACCATCTAGGGCCCCCAACAGCGATCGCCGAGTGAAATCGGTCACTCGATGCTCTGCATGAACCGTGATATCTGCCAGAAGATCTGCCAGAGTTTCAGCGCTGATCTCGTCAATCACAGACTGTGCGAGCGTCAGGAGAGAAGGAAAGTCACTGTTGCTGATCCGGTTATAAACGTACTTCCGCTTGCTCCTGAACGACTCGTTTACATCACCCGATTCCAAACCGAGCCGAACGCAGACCTGGGGGAGGTCATTCGCGCTGACGGCATGAAGAGCATCAGCGATAGCCCAACGAAGCTGGTCGATTGGAATTTTTGCAGATGACACGTCGTGCAGCCTCCTCGGTAATCCAGACTATCGCGGCGTCGGTGCACCTGGGTTGAACTCAAGATCGTAGTCGAGGGTCTGCTCAGCCACTGGCGCCTTCGGCGTCAGAGCCTCCGCAAGCGCATCGCTCAGTCCCTTTGCTTGGTACTCGCCTTTGAGGATCTCGCGACGCTCACCATCGAACTCATCCACCGAGAAAAGCGCGGCGATGCGCAAGAAGATCAGAGGTTGATCACCTTCCCGAACACCCGTTACGTCGACCAGCAACACCGCACCAACGCGCATCCCTTCGACAGCAAGCCGGAAGCTATACCCAGCTTCCGGCCGGCGGCGTGATCCGGCAGTTACACGATCGCTTGCGCGCTTTGCGCGCTTTACCAGGTTCTCGATGAGTCCGAAGGGGGCGTCCAGAAGTTGGACCTGCGTGACGCCGCGCAAAAGGAGATCGACCACATTGGCCAGCCCATCAGCAAAGCGCTCTATCGGGTGATCCGGGGATGGCCAGCAAGATATCAGGAGGTCGCTCAGAACCTCCAGGAGAGGCTCGCGAAGGGATGCTGGGTACACCAGCCCTGGTCCAGGACTGGGAGCCCGCTTCATGAGAAATGCTTGTCCGGACGAGTCAGGACTCGCTTGAGAAGATCCAAAACCGCGAAATCATCAATCGTGACCAAGGGGATTGCCCCTGTCTTGAAGTTCTCGCTCAACCACCGGCCATCCTTCAGGAGGCGAGCCTGCGCATGGACAGAAACTCCATCTGCACGACCGCCCTTGAAAGGGTTCCGCTGATCCCGATGGGTCACGACCAAAGTCGCCCCGAAATCCGGGTTTGCAGATGAAACCAGGTAAAGCGCAAAGGTCCCCACTGAGCGCGAGCTCAATGGGGGGTGCTTCACTTTGACTTCGATGCTCGATGCGAAACCTTGAGCCAAGATGCGCTCACCGATCTGGTTGAGCCAGGCCGTTATCTCCTCCGTGAACCGGAGATTACCTTCTCGGGTTCCAAGCCCAAGAGAGCCATAGTCAGGGCGCATTCCCTTCTCCATCAAATCTTGAACGTACCGCCCATTTGTTCCAGCGATGCATTCGCTTTACGGCGCGCCCGGACACTACTGGTCGCACGGTGGCGCTCTTCAGGCGAAACAGCAAGGTCACCCTGACCTTCGCTTTTCGACTCCGGACTCGGCGGCAATGCCTTCATGACGCCGCTCAGATCGAAGCCTTTCGTGGCCCGCGCCAGGCTGTTCTGGGGGACCAGGCTCAGAACTTCCGAGAAGAGCATCGCGTTCGTGGATGCTGTGTCCGTGCGGCGCTGGGAGGGGGTCTCGCCGCGCAGCGTCCACTCAAGGAAACTAAAGCGTACGAGGTCAGCAAGCATCTCCTCGCCATTCAGCACAGGCTCCGCATTATCGATGATGTTCAACGACTTGCGGATCAGCCAGAGAAGATGCACCACCACCTTGTGCGGCTCACGTTCAGCACTCCATTGGCGAACACTGATTTCCTGGCGGCCTACCAGCAGACCAAACGCTGCCGGCGACAAATTCAAACGCTCACGGAGCTCTTCAGCCGTCTCGGTGGTGTAGAACGGGAGCATCTGCGGGTAAGCCGAAAAGAATCGAACCAGGACCGCCTTCGGAATGTTCACGGGCACATCGGCCTGCTTGGTCGTCATGTCGTACCAAGACCGGCGAGAAGGAATCGCGAACACCGCCTCCATCAGGTTGATGTCGAGGTGGTAACGATTCAGGAACTCCTGCACGTCCCCACCAGTAACCGCACGATCCTCTGGCGGCCAAGGCGCAGAGGATGCGGGGCTGCCGGCCCAGGGCTGAGTTGCAGTCATGTTTCCTCCACAGGTATCTGCTTTTATCTATCCAATAGCATACACGAATTCTTGGTTATGCTGACGCACTTTCGATAATTCTCAGCCTGTACCGCGCCTCGAAAGTTGCGTGCGGGACGAACACTGCTGCGTCCAAATCTTCAAGCATAGGGACCACGCCAGCCGGCGTTACGAACATATACTTGCGCCAGAGCAGGTGCCGACGAAGCTTGAAGAAAATGCCCCGGGTCAGTTTCAACTGAACAGCGACGAACTCGTTCCAGAATAGCAAGCAGCCCTCACGCTCCAGGAGGGTGACAAAGGCGAAGTGCGCCTGCGCCTCAGGGGTCAGGCTCAAAATACAGATCGCGTCGTCTGCATCCATCCGCGGGCGCCGCACGAAATGGATCTGAGGGGGCTCAACTGACGACTCGACACCCAGATAGGTCGGAATCTCAGAGGCGCCCAATCACGACCTCCTCACGCTCTCCATCCACGATCACGAAAAAATTGTAATCACTCGCCAGGATCTTGAGTGCGTCCGCCCAGTAGGTTTGTACGACCAGGTTGATTTGCTCGTTCTCGACGTTCGGCGACGAGTAACGAACAGCCCAGCCAGCCGGGAGAATGCGGGCGAGTGCATCGCTGAGCGAGGAATTTCTCACGTCGGCGTTCACGACATATGCGTCTGCAGGAGCCAGCGCCCGGTTGAGCACAAAGAGTCCCTTGGTGTTCTGGCAGTTCACCAGCCGAGTCGAGCCATCAGTTACGACAACAGCGTCGTGCACTACCAACTCGCCCGCCCAGGTCGACATCGCCAGCGACTGGAAGATCGCCAGAACGATCAGTGCTGAAACAGTTTTTCTGCTCATTAGTAACTCCTGAATGGCTTACGGACGTTGCCGGATATCCATCGACGAATTCGCCGCACCATGTCGAAAAGCGTGGCGTTTTGTCGTTTGGCGTAGATGATGAAGCCGATGCCCAGCGCACATAGGATCTGGATGGCCCAGTGGTTTAGAAAGACAGCGACCAGGACTAGGGCAATCCAGCCAGGGTGATAACCGAAGGCTTCCGGCTCACCGCATGCCCTCACATAACTGGAGGCATCGGCCGCAACCGGCGGGAGGTCACTCATAGGACTTCGCTCCTTTCTTTGGCATCCATGAACTCAATGCGGTCGAGCTCTGCCTTACCGAGCCGGCCTTCCTTGAACAAATCCCGAGCCTCGTCGACCATCAGACGCCCATGCGCTTCCATGACCTTGCGAAGCTCATGCGTCAGATTCTTTGCCGAACGAAGCTGCTCTTTGATTTGTCCATCGAATTCGAGGCGCTCCCGCAAAGCGACACGTCGCCCGTCTGGCCCCACTCGCAAGAGTTGGCTGACGATCATGTGGAGGCTATCCACCAGGTCGTATTGCACTGCGCCAACCTCTTCCTTATCGAAGGCCTGCAGAAAACGAGTAACGGTCTGAACAGCTGATGTGGTGTGCATGGTGGAGAAGCAGCCGTGACCGGTGAGGGAAACCTCAAGGCCTGCCTTCATCGTTGCACGATCACGCATCTCACCAACCAGGACGAGATCAGGATCGCAACGTAGAGATGTCTCCACTGCATAGGCGAAGCTTTCAAGCATTCGAGGGACTTCCCACTGAGTCACCTCCGAATACGGGCGCGCGTACTCCGTATGGAGATACTCAATAGGGCTTTCGATGGTGATCAGGTGGTCGCTATGGTCGATTGACTCCATCCGATGCCGTAGCAAAGCCGCTAGCGTCGTAGACTTACCAGAGCCCGTTGGCCCGGTAACCAGCATGATCCCGCGATCGAGCTTCATAACCGCATTCACGATGTCTGGCGGCATGTAAACCTGTTGGATCGTAGGAGGGAGTATGGTGATCTGCCGGCAAACGACACGAAACCCAATTCCGTCGTAAGTCCCTCGGAGGTTTACGCACACCCGCCAACGCGAGCCCATCCGCCCACCTTTTCGGCAGGTATAGGCGAAGTCCATGCGTTCGCCGCCAAGGACGGAGGTGACAATCGAAGATGAGTCGTAGAGCGCCGTCATCAGATTGCGCAGCTCGTCGTTCGTCAGAGTGCGGTGCGTCAATCGGAAGATCTGCCCGTGAACGCGCACGGTGATCGGCTCACTATCGCCGAATTTGATGTCGTTCACCTCCACCGACGCAGCGTAGGTCAACAGTTCATCGAGCTGATCCTTAACGCGATACGACTCCGGCGGGAGGTACTCCTTGACGCCAGCGGGCGGTGCGAACATGTCAGGAGCACGCCGCATGCGGTCTTGCTGCCGCTGCATATCGTCATCAATGAGATGGCTCAGCCCTTCCACGGCCGTGGGATCACGGTCCGCCAACTCTTCGAAAAACCGGCGACGCTCCCTCTCATCGAAATTGAGGCCAGGCTCAGTCGTCTCGTTCATTTTTCACCTGGAGCAGTAAAGCCGTAGTCGAGCGCCTTCCAGCGACCTGGCTCAGAAACGAAATACGCATCCTGGGAGATCAACTCCTCGCGCACACCGATCAACAGCTCATCGCCAGATTCGGACGTAACGACATCACCCGGCCGCCGTTCAATCACCTTCGGTGGATCGATCATCCCGTGCAGGGCAAGGAGACGATAGAGAACCATCCCTCGGAAGCCTCTCTGCAAGGCCTCTAGCCTCAGATCGAACTCATCGATAGCCATAGCCCGGCCTTCGCTCCAGCCCTCGCGCATGGCTTTCTCCCAGAGCTCTGTTTCTTTGGCGCTGCGAGGCAGCAGGGTTTCGCGCGGGAGCGGCGGACGGCCTGCATCGTCAGGCAAGAGAAAGTCACGCCAGGACAACGGGCTGTTACGGAATCGAGCCTGAACCAGTGTCCGGTAGTTCTTGGACACAAGGCGACGAAGACGGCCGTCATCCTCAATTGCACGGTAGTCTTCCGCTGAGTCGAGGATAGGCGGCTGAAGGGTTCCTGACCGCAGATAAAGCCGGCCAAACGGGAAACCCTGGTCGAGCTTCATGGACTGCTGATTGAGGAACTCAACCTGCGCAAGCCAGCGGTTATACCGCCCCATCTGGACGCCGTAATTGCGCCCCGCTTCTGTCATCAGTTGCAAGCGGGCAATTTCTTGCCGCTCATCCTCGTCCATGGATGGGTCAGGCGCTTCTCGGGCTTTTTTCTGAACGTCCAGCAGCGCTTGCTCCGGAGAAACAGCCTCGCTTGGGACCGAATCTGCAGCCTGGACTTGCCCTGCGAGCAACGTCATGACAACCGCGAGGTGGATCGCTAACCACTTCATCTTGCCCCCTCTCTCACGGCTGGCGTGCAGCCAAGACAACTGTCTTGGTAGCCGCATAAACATGAACACGCATATCAGATGGAACCTGGTCCATCACTTGCCCCATGACCTCTTTGAGCGTCCGCCCTTTTCCTTCGATGTTCACCATGGCCGGGTTACTGGGGAGGGTCACTGCAGGCACGAACTTGTAACCGGCCAACACCGCTATGCGTTCAATGGCCTTGGGATAAGGGAGGGTAAACACCTCGTGTGTCACACGATCAAACCCAGGAACCACCGCTGCACGAGCTGTCGCTTCGCGCTGGCGATCGAGCGCCGTACGCTTCTGCTCGGCCAATGCGTTCTCCGCACGAGAAAGCCGCTCCAGGTCGCGCTGAGCCAACTCAGCAGCCGCGGCCAACCGGCCAACAGAGGGATCGTTGTTCAGATTCTCCGCCGGCGGCGGCGGCGTAGCGCAACCAGCCAACGCAAGCGCAAGCGCCAGGGTAAAAGTGTTTTTCATGCAGTGTTCTCCGCGACTAACTTGAACTTTGAGCAACGATCAGGGGCAGAGTGAACCGCCTGCCGAGCATTTCGAATTCCGCCATTCCATCCTTTTCGCCCAGGTAACGCCCGTTGACGCCATACACCTGGCCGTTAACCCCCACCACCCTGACAATGCTGTCGGAAGCCAGATAAACCAGAGCACCGTTTTCCCGGAAGCGAATGGGGGTGATCAGCATCCGTCCAGCCGCATCACCTTGCTTCTTCTCTTCCTGCCGGTTTTCTACAGGCGCCGTGGCCGGCTCAGCACTGGCCTTTTCGCCAGAGAAAAATGCTTGCAGCGTCGCGGGCATAGGAGTGAAAGAGTTGCTCACTTCAGGAGTAGGCAGAGGCGGAAGGAAGGACTCCACCCGCGCAGGGTCGCTTTCTTTCCCAGTGCCGAAATTCACATTGGCCACGATCGCTTGTAGAGCCGCGTTGGTCGCCCTAAGTCGCTCGATCTCGTCCAGCTTGCGCTGCACATCCGCCGGCAGCTCAACACCTCCGGAGACCTTTGCCAGTTGCTCAAGCTGAGCCGGCAAGCTACTTGCAGCCGTGAACAGCTGATAGTTCACACCACCCAGAGAGACCAGAACCATCAGTTGTAGAAAGGTTGAAGCTCGCATTCCCACATCCGCCGCGCATCACGATTAGTACAAAATAGTAATCTCAAAAATATACTTTTCCAAGATAGATTTTTGGTTTACATTTTAACCACCCAGAGGACGACTGAAAATCACAAGGGCAAGCCGATGACAGATCCAGTTGAGCAGGTGCGCGCCCTACAGCGCAAAGCCGCCGACCGCAACACCAGTCTGAAATCAGGCTTGTCTCTTGAACTGTTCGCCCAAGGCGACCTTCTCCCCCCGGTCACCGACCTGGCCCCATCGACGCTACCCGAGTGGAGCGATGCCGTTCGAGGAGTGCCAAACGCGATCATCCGCGGAGCTCTGTTCGCTGCGGTTCAGGGAAAGACCAGGCGCTATATGAAGGGAGAGGTCGTCGAGCAAGGCGACGGAATGACCATCAAGTTCACGGGGATGCAACTCGATCAGTCTGACCTTGATGTTTGGGAAACACTGATCCACATCTCGCGGCACACCCCAAAAGGCGAGAAGTTCTATTTCCACGCCGGGGCAGTGCTGAGCTACCTGGGACGCCCACGCGGTGGTGATCACTATCGTTGGCTCAACGAGTCAATCAATCGCATGATCTCCGGAGCGGTGTCGATCACGTTCGACGACCGATACACCTACTCCTCCAACATGCTGAAAGCTTGGAAAGATGAGATCACCCAGGACTACATCATCCAGCTGGATGAGCAGCTCCTTTCCCTCTACTCCCTAGGATGGACGCAGATCAACTGGGCTCAGCGTGACGCTCTGCGGGGCAAACCCATCGCGCTCTGGCTGCATGGATGGTACTGCAGTCACACCAACCCAGAAGACATCAGCATCGACCGAATCCAGCAGCTATGTGGATCCAGCAACAAGAACCGTGATTCCTTCAAGGCCAAGGTGAAAGCCGCCCTGGAGGAGATCAAGGAGATCGGAGCCATTGCGAACTACAGCGTCTCTCGCAACGGCATCGTTCATGTCGAACGCAACCCGTTCAACACCCTCCCCGGCTTCTAGCTCGCCCTGACTGATCACTTCCAGCCGGAATTTTCCCCTCCCCCGTGGTACTGCCAAAGGCTCAATCAAGGGCCGGCGGTGTGCAGCGATCTTCTTCTCAGACATTCTTCTTGAACTGAGCGGCCCAGTCTTCGACCTTCCCGCCCATCCGCTTCACCGCAGCAGCACGAGTCTTCGAGTAGTCCACTCCGAAGCGGTCCATCCATTCGATAGCCTGCTGTGCAATACCGATCTGACGCTTGAGTTCATGCTTCGGCGGGCGAGCACGCGAGGCCAGGTCAGTTACTGTCGCCAGAGTGCAATCGGTGATGTAAGCCAGCCCCTGCCCTGCATCACGAACTTCGTGCATGTTCATCGCTCGTTTTCCTCGTTCTCCAAAGCCCCTGGCCCTGGTGTACCTTTCGCCCGGCTCATGGTCGCCGGCAGTCGTGTTTGTGGTTGCCCGCTCGGGCCGTTCTGTCGGTGCAGATCTGACGAAATCCCCCGTTATGCGTAGTCGTCAGGGTCGCCCAGGCTGGCCGCCGAAAAGTAGCACCGGCACGCCTCGCAAGCCTCTTGCCCATCGTCTACCCAGCCGCGCACCTGCTCCGGCCAATCGTAAACCCCACCAGGGGCGCACATCGGGCACGGCCAGCACTCGGCCACCGCATTCAGGAGGCGACGAGCGCGGGCGGTGCCGGTCGGCCAGTCATCACCCGGCAGGGCCAGCGCGGCGACCTGGGCGGGGGTCGGCTCGATCATGGAGCGGGCTCCTACGCGTTTTTCTCGTTATTCGGGCTTGGCCGGTGTACCGGGAGCGGGGTCTTTCCAATCCAGGCTCTCTCCTGCCAACAGGGCAGCAGCTTGTCGGGCACCTCGCGCTGTGCGGTACATGCGGGGCAGCTCTATGAACTGCTTGGAGCCTTGCCGCGTCCAACCGCAGTCCAGAGTGAAAGGACTCCTGCTCAGCGGATCAAAGACGATCTCGAAGCAATCATCGCTCTTGGTTCTTGCAGTACACAGAACGGTAGGCATGGCGCGTGGGCTTCCTTGAACTATTGAGCGCTTGGCTTTTTAGTGATGGAAAGAGGCAGCTTGCCCGGAGCGATAAATAAGCCCAGGCAGAGAGCGTTGCGCTTCACTCGCTGCCAGCGCGTGAAATCTGGATTATCCACATGCAGCCATTCCGAGCATGCAGTGGTGGCCAGAAGTCGCGCAGCCCACCAGCGGCCCCAAACTTTCGGAAGATGGCTGTAGAACCACTGATTCATCGCGGTTTCCTCGTTACTTCAGTTGCTCTCCGGCACATAAGCCGGAAGAGCGAGACCAGCAGCCGCCAGGGCCTGGTCGGCAGCAATCAGCAGACGGCAAGCCGGACATTCGTCATCACGCACCTCGTCACCTTCCACTTGGTCAGGGCAAAGCCCCATGAAAGCGTGCAGCACCTGGCCGGTGCCAATGGCATACAGACCAGCCAGCACATCGGCAGGCAGAGTCATCGGGGTCGATTTGCTCATGGCGTTTTCCTGAACTTTGGGCTGCGGACTACGCAGCGTCTTTTTTCGGGTAAGCGCGACGCAGAAGCCAATCCATTTCCCACTCTGGCCCGCTGGCGCAATCATTCTTGTATTCTGGGTAAAGGTCAGGCCGAAGACGCTTCGCGGTGCTTGGGTTGGCCAGCCAGAAGTCTTTCCAGCCGCTCGGCTCTCCAATGTACTGGTGGTCAGGGTTCCTCGTGGCTTTCCCTGCCAGCACGCCCCAACTCTCCAGATGGTTGCAAACCCGCATAAGTCTGCGATGCACATAGGCATAGACCTGGCCCTTGACCAGGGAAACGCCTGTCCTCTCGACAAGCAAACGGTCAATGTCGTCCAGCATCTCTGCGTCGTCATCGTAGAAGGCGCAGGGACTGAAGGACGCCCCCATACTCTCTGCCAGTACATCAATGATTGCGACGGCAACAGCGCGATCTGGAATCGTTCGGGGGTGCCTACTCATGGGCGCTTCCTATCACTCATTGATGATCGCTTGAGCGGCAATCAACCGCAGCAGAAAGGCGACTCTCGGCCTTCTCAAGACGATTTCGGTTGATCGCTGCAGCAACACAATTTCCAGACTTCTCTGCGCGCTCGACCGAATCCCGCTCGGCCCGGCAAGCAATTTCCAACGCAGCGATACGGTCGCTCTTGCTAATGCTCATTGCCTTCCTCAGTCACTGGTTGCCATCGAGCTGACCGGCAGCCGGCTCGAAACTGGGTTCATCAGTTGTGCAGGAGTGACCGCAATCCGGACAATCCGCGTAGCTTCCAAACCCAACGAGGTCCGGGGTATCGCCTGTCCACGCGCAGCGAGTGCAGGCAAATGTCCAGCGCGGAGCAGGCATCACTTGATCCAGGGTGCGTTGAAGCATGTCGGTCTCCTTCATGCGGCAAGCTTCGGCCAGCCCTGAGTCGTTGGATCGACAGCCGGGCAAAGCTGACGCGCCAGGCCTTCGCCGTGGATCGAGCATTCTTCCCACGTATCGGCATCGGCAAACAGATCACGACCAGACGCAACGTCTTTGCCGCAATAGCGGACAAGTCGTCCGAAATCGGTGTAGCCGTTGCGCTGGCTAACACAGCAGTACATCGCTCCCAGCAACAGCGATTTGCCATCGGTATCCAGAATTGATTCGGCGGCCATGATCGGGACTCCTCCACTTTCTTCACGCCACTATAGTTCTGTTAATCAGAACACGTCAAGGCAAGAGATTAAGCGTGGCTCGACAATGCTGGCCGCCTCGGCGAGTGCCATGTGGAAGAGTTCTAGCGGTCTGTACACCGAGAAAATGGCCGGCCATAGCTACCACTCAAAGCTGTAACTATGGCCGGCCTGAACATGGTCCTCCTCCACATCCATGCGCTGCGCCGGCGCCTGGATTGGCGGATATCCAAGCTCTCCGAGTCGGGCCTGGAGATCGACACTGGGCGCAGGGGTTACTTCCTGGCTGGAGAACCATCGCACATCCATCCTCTTGCCCAGCTTCTGGACGATCTCCACAACATCCCCCAGCGCCGGAACGCGCCCCTCTGGCGTGATGAGTTGGTCTACTCGGTAGATGATTCCGACGTTGTTGCCGATGTCCTGAATGGCCACCCCCAGATCCAGGACAGTGATCGGCCCCTGGTAGCGAACTCCTCGCACGGGCTTGCGGATCTCGCTGAGTACCAAGCCTGCAGTCTCCAGCAACTCCGAAGCCACTGCCTGCGCAAGCTCGTCGCGATTGGCCGGACGGTTCTCCAGAGACTGCGCGAACTCCTCAATACATTGGGCGACCGCGGCGCCCACAGCGCGGAAGGGCTCATAGTTGACACTTTGGCCCAGGACCTCATGTGCAACGGTGCGAGACAGCCCTTCCACCAGCTCTTCGGGAACCTGCTTCAGTCGAGCATGCTCCCCCACCGTGAAAGGCCGCAGCAAATCGGGGTTCGTAGGGTGCCGCAACTTCGGGTCAGTCGACCCACAGCGTGCATAGCCTTTTCTCATGGTGCCTACGCGCTGAGAGTCTTCGCCGTACACCTGCATGACGAACCCCTTGCCTGCCTTTAGATCCCTCTCCTGCTTGGCCTTGAGACCGCGCATCTCGCTCCAAAGGGGGTCATCCAGCGGAATGTCATCCAGGACATCCGACAGACGCAGGTCGACCTTCTCCGGGATCTGGAGCATGTCCCAACTGAAATGCAACCCTTCTGTAACCGCAACAAGGCACCACCGCTCTCGATTTTCGAGAGCATTGAAATCACTTCCGCGCAGGACTTTTTCGTGGACCTCGTACCCCAAGTCGCGCAATTGACTCCGGAGAATCGCCGCACTTGCCGAGTTCGAATAAGGGACCACGTTTTCGAGAAGGAAAATGGCGGGGTTCGCACGACCGATGATCATCAATCCGCTGACCACCAGGTGGCCGACCTCGGGATGCTCCTCGGGCATCGAGGTGCCTCGCTTGGCTCGGCCGGGCTTGGACGCCCCTGAGCAGGGCCAGCCAGCTTCGGCGATATCGGTCTGGGGCAAGTGCGTCATCGCGCGCTGGTCGAAAGCGAACTCCTGCATAGGGGCCGCGATCGGAATAGTGTCACTGGTCCACAGGGGATTGCGCTGACTGGCGTGCTCAATGAGCTCGGGGCGAATTTCATTCGCCCAGGCCAGGGAGGAATCGACTCCGTTTTCTTCAAGCCCTTCATGGATAGCGTGGGAGAGAATCCCGCCACCATGCGACATGCTACCCAGTTTGAGAGGCTGACCAGACTCAAGCTTGGCCCGGAGCCGGCGGAGCCGATCCTTCTTGCGCAGCTCCGTCGGAATGGGAGATAGGTAGATCTCGCCATCTCGCTGAACCATTCTGATGGCGGCCATGCCATCAAATAACGCCAAAAGCTCCTGGCTGTTGATATCAATGATCGGCAGGGTATCTGCGCTTCCAGCCGGCTTGGCGCTGACAACGCGGTCACCGTTCGGGTCCGCCCGCAGCACAATGCTGCCGCCAGTGACGTGTACCGAGTACGAATCACCGGAGCGTAATCCCGCTCGCGACACCTCAGAGCCTTGCAGCCAGATGCGAGGCCTGCCGCGATTCTGACCGATATTCTTGATGTAGTAACCGCGCATTTATATCTCTTTGCAACTGCGATAGTGAATTATCAGTGCAAATTAAGGATGCCAGGCTAAGCGCATCGCTGTCCAGGATACGGTCGATGAAAATGCTTCATGCTTTCAGCTTGTGGATCTGCTCGACCACGCACCAAATCCCCTTGCCTATCAGGCCATGTCAAAAAATCGGCGTGCCACAACAGTAGATTCATTAATAGTAATCGCAACTTATCCACAGGCCGCGTCATGCGAGATTGGAAACATCGCCGCGCCTCGTCATACGAGGTTGATTGCGGCCATCACCCTCAGAAGAAAGCGTCATACGAGATCGAAATTCGTCATACGAGATAGGGGCCTCGTCATACGAGATTGGTTTTCTGCGTCATACGAGGTTGGTAAATCTCGTCATACGAGGTTGATTTATTCGACCGTTAACGTCACAACACTCTGATTTATAAGGATTTTCTAAAAATTGTCACCCTCCCTATATGTTTAATAAAAAGATATTTATATAGGGCAAGGACCTACGACCCAGCAGGATCGCCGCAAAGCGCAAATGGCCCCTCGAATTGAAATCCTTGATGGCAAGTACCAATCGGCCGGCATAGAATGACCATCAATCGCTTTGCAATGCTGGTAGTAATTCAATGCCAAACACGGTTTTCGTTATTGAGGCCCCAGGCAAGATCCGCTCTCTGAGGAAAATCCTATCGGAGCTCAGGATCAATGCTCAGGTTGTCGCTACAGGTGGCGCTCTTTACGACATGCCAAAGGATCAGTTGGGTCTCAACCCCAACGATCTGACGCCTGAACGCTGGACACCTACCTCTCAGCGCACCATCAGCCACCTCACGAAAAAGTTCAAAGATGCGGACCAGATCTACGTCATGACAGACGCTGATCGAGAAGGGGAACTGATCGCGGCACAGGTCAACAGTGTGCTCGTCTCTTCAGGATCAAAAGCGAGTATTCAGAGGGTGGTGACTTCAGCACTGAACGCTGACGGAATATCTCAGGCGCTTCAGAGACCGCGGGCCATCAATCGGAAAACCTGCGTGGCCGTGATGGCTCGACGCGGTATCGATAGAGCAATCGGCTTTCTGTGCAGCAATCGAAACGTAACTGGGCAGATCGCTGGGCGGATCAGCAGCAAGATCGTCCAGTCCGTCAGCCGGCAGCCCTTACCGACCTGCAAAGTTGCGGGAACACACCCAGACCAGCCAGGCTGGCGAATCTGGGGGAAAGGTTCCTCAGGGAAAGAGGCATCGCTTGCCGCCATCAGCGAAGCTTTTCGTCGACTGGATCCGGCCTTGATGGATCACACCAGAGAGGTCTTCACCACCAAGCCGGCGCCGGCGATGATGACAGGTGCTGACGCCCTGATCCTGGTTGCGAACCAACTCAACGTAAGCCTTTCTGAAGCAGAGAAACTGATTCAGACGGCGTATGAAAGAGGTGCGATCAGCTATCCACGGACGGACGCCAGAGACATCTCGCCTCCCACGCAAGTCATGCTGGAGAACGCGATGAGGAAACTAGGGAGACGAGTACGTGTTTCCCGACTTCCTCCCTCAGCGCCCAGAGAGGCCGCAGGCGCTCATGAAGCGATCTACCCTTGCGACCCCCTTCATTTCAATGCAAACAGCTTGGAAGGGCTCTCCCAGCTCGATGCAGCCATAGGTTTGCTCACCAGGCGTGCTTTCGCCTCCCTTTCGCCCGATGCGAAGGTCAAATCAATCGAGGTCGAACAGTCGGCGATCTCCTCATTCCTGGCCAAGCAGGGGTTGCCAGACATCAAGGTGAAAATCTGGCGCGATATCCCCGATACCGCCGGCTGGCTGGTTGTGGAGAAGGAATTCATCAAGCCTGTAAAGCTTGTGAGGATCCCTCTTGATACAGCGGTCATGGAAAGGATGGTTGAACAAGGAATAGGTCGACCCTCGACCATCGTAGGCCACATCGACAAAGCCCTTGCCCGGGGGTGGATCCAGGAGAACGGCACTCTTTCGAACAAAGGCCAGGCGGTTCTGACGTATTTGCAGCAGAACTACCCCGGCCTGTTGGGCCCAGAAGATCTGGATCACTTTTTCGATGGGGTTCCATTTGAACGGGTTTCCGCTGCCGTCTACGAAGGGATCCATCGACTCAATCTGGATTACCAGGCGCTTCGTGTTCTTGCGCGAGAGGCCTCTGCGGAGCTGTCGAGGGACCAAGCCCAGGACGAGAGTGGCCTCCCCCTGTATGAACCAACCGCGGACATGGAGATGGACGTAGCCGGCCCATAACTATGCACGCAAAGTCACAAATATGTGATTATGTGTACATAGCCTGTTAGGCGGGACTTTCGGAGCTGTGGCTCAGCTGGGTAATCGCAAGCAGGCACAAAAAAGGCACCACTTGGGTGCCTTTTTCGTTACAGCTGCTGCGAGCGAGCAACTGCTGCGTACCTCCACCTCCTACGACAAGTCCTTCGACAGAACGAAGGCGAGGAGTACCTCCATCGCATCCTCATTGAAAGCGCACCAGGCCTTACTGATTGGATCCTCGGGCGACAGTGCCACGCCGATCACCTGGCGACCGTCGTTCCAGTAGCAGTGAATATCCAGCGCAGCGAACAGCACACCGATACGGCGGAAGAGTTGTACTCGCTGCTCATCTTCCGGGTCATAGCGATACGGGAATGGAATGTCGAACTCTTCCGGTCGTACCCGGGTTGGTGTCGCCGGCGCCTTATGGCGCTCTGCGATCGACAGGATCTCCTGAGCAGGAGATCCAATAAGCGGATCGTTCGTCCAAAGCCGAAGCGACTCGTAGGTGTTCACGCTGGAATGCCTCCGTTGCCGGTAATCTCCGCCACGATGTCCTTGAGTATCTGGTAGCGCGCAATCATTCGAGCTCGCTGCCAGATGACACTGCAGTTGGGATCCAGCTTGCTGTTCTGATGAGCATGTTCGAGAAGGATATAGGGCAGTTCCAGGGACTGCTCGCCAATCCACTCGAAGAATCTCGATGACGCTGAACATGGGAGAGCTGCGGCCGCCGCGGTAAGTTGAGAAACCGCTTCTGCCACCAGCGGCTCCTCTAGCCCCCTACTCTGCTCGTACACCTGCAGGAGATGGGCAACCTCCGCGTACAGGGCGCTGAACTCTGCGTCGATGTCACGCAGCGCCCAGTGCTCCTTGTTATCCATCTGCTCGAAGAACGAGAGCAACTTGGGCTCTCGCTCTTTCCAGAACGCCTGGACGGATCCAGGCGTGAGATCAATTCGCCGGGCGCTGCTCATGCGCCAGGCACTCGGTGCTCGTTGCTGCGCTCATAAACACGGGCAGTCAGCACGAAGTAGTAGGTCGAGACACGCTTTTGACTCTTGGTAGAGCCAATCAGACCGCCAAACGGCCCGGCCTTTTCATATCCCGTTACCCCAGAGCCGGAATTGGTCTCATCGGTTTCCATCTGGCCGCCGATGATGATGGTGTCACCATCGCGCAGCAGTGCCTCACCGTTGTAGTCGATGTTGGCAGGCAGCGTGATGGTGGTGGGGACCTTGGTTGTGCCGTTGGCGTCAGTCAGATACTGGTCAATGGTCTTGACCTGCGAGCGGACTGCGACGTTCAGCGTCAGCTGGGTACGGATGATGCCGCTGTCCAGGTCGATCTTCGGGTTCACCCGCAGCAGGGTGCCGAATCGAATCGGGATCTGGGTGTTGGTGGTGGCCACCGAGCTGCTGTCAGTACCAGCTACCGCACTCTGACTTACCTGGCTGAAAAGGTCGGTTTCAATCCGGCGGAACTCCGCGGGGGCGCCAGAGGTGGTGGCGAGTGCTGGGCGCTGGGTTACCGTAACGTCGCCGATAGAGGAAAGGTAGTTGACGAAAAGGTTCGCCGGGTTGCCCTTGAGTTTGGAGAAGCCAATGCCGGTACTACCGATCACACTGCCGCCGGGGGTCATTACAGGCGGGTTGCCCGTGGTGCCAGGCAAACTCGGCGAAATGGTAATGCCACCGGCCGGATTGTTGTTGATGATCATGCCGAGCTCGCCATTTGCGAACGAGGCAAACGCCGTGAGATCCAGACCTTCCGACTTGTCCTTGGTGGTGGACACCAGGATCAGGCGGCCTTCGAAGTGGATGGCAGTATTGAACTCGCGCTCGACACCCTTGATGTACTCATCGATCTCTGCCTGCAGCCACTTGGGCGCTTGAACAGTGATCGTGCCGGTGTCGGGGTTGACGCTTACCGTACCCAGCTTCTGTGAACGGTACATGTCCGACCCTGCGGCCGGCATGGCTGCAGCCATCTGATCCATGCCACCGACCGGGAGCGGGGGCATTCCATTGATAGGCATGCCTGCGCCGGAGTTGATCACACCAGGAACAACAGAACCGCTGGCTACCGGAACCAGCACAGAAACTCGGGATTCGAGTTCTTCCTTCATGGATTTCCAGAAGTCAGATTTCGACTCCAGCTTCGAGCTGCCCTCGCGATCGCCCTCGCCTTCACCGGTAGACGTGCTGCTCGATGTCAGCCCCCCCATCGAACCGCCATTGACACCGCCGGCGCCGGAAGCCGAGTTCAGAGAGCTGGCCAGAGACGCCCCTACATCGAGGGTGCCACTCAAGGACGCCGAGGAGTAGTTGGTGGAGCGCTGCGAGTTGATGTTCAACGTCCACTGTTTCGGGCGCATCGGAACGATGGTGATGATGCGGCGGTCGTTATCTACCGCATAATCGAGCCCCATCGCTGGGAAGATGAGGCGCATTGCCGTCTCGGCATCCACGCTCGTGAAGCCGTAGCCCGCGTAGGTGAAGCCATCCAGCGGCATGGAACTGGTGATATTGAGGCCCTGGGCCTGCAGCATCTTGACCACCTCGTGGCCGTTCAGCGGAGCGGTGACTTTCATGGTGACCCGACGCTCGGACAGCCACGGCGCGCGTTTGAGCGGCATGGTTTTACCGGTGATCAGCGGGCCATTGGTGATCTGGATGCGTTGGTTGCGCTGCGACTCCTCGCTCTGTGCCTTGAGCTGATTCAGCTCCTCCATCAGTTTGGCGTAGTTGCCGCCGTCCTCGCCTTTCGGGATGTTCTGCAGGCAGCCCGAGAGGGCCGCACCGATGACGCTTGTCAGTACCAATTTCGCGATAGTGTTCATGGGCGATCTCTCTCTTAGTGGAGCCAAACTTTCTTTTCGAGCGGGCTGATTTGGACGTTGAAGCGGTAGGAGTCGGCATAGGGCTCCAGGAACTTCGCGATCGCTTCTTCAGGGGTCGGTGCATTGATCACGTAGCCGCCCTGCACAACTTTGTCCTGCTCGCCCAGATCCCAGATGGGCGTATTCCACTTCGCCTCCTGGGTCAGGCGGAAAAGGTTCTCGTACAGGCCTCCGTTACGGACGCTGAACATGACGCCGCTTGAGGCGGGCGGCGCGGTAGCCACGACGCTCGGAAGTACAGTGGTGGCTGCTGTTGCAGCTGTTGTTGTGCCGGCCGTCGATACAGTCTTGGCCACGAGGGGTTTCTCCGCGGCTACGGCACTGACCTGTACGTCGGAGGCTTTTTCGGCGTTCGCCGCGGGAACTGGGATCGGCCGGTTGCGGTGTGTTTCCTCAATCAAGCGTGCGGCTGTGTCGCGATTGATAGTGAGGTCGCTGACGATCTGAACACGGTTGGTCCGAACGCCCTTACCGTCGAACGATTCATACGTCTTCACCGACTCCTGAGCGCCATTGCTTGCAGGGGCGATACGTTGAACTCGATCACGACCGACGAGGCCGAGCGGTTCTTCGAAAGGCAGGGCCGAATCCATGGGCGGTCGCTCAGGGGAGGTCCGCTTAACGGTCATGGTCCTCGATCCATCGCGCCCGGCAAGGATGTCCGCCGGATTTTCGAGATGTACCTGGTACTCAATGCCGGCACTGTCTCGCGTGCGGATCATCAGAGGGATCGGTGCGCGGTAGCGATAGACGCGGGTAACGCCATCGACATCGCGGGTCTCGGTCAACCAGTCTGGGCCTACCATGGAGGCCCCGCGCAGACGGATGATGGCGTCTTCGCGGTTGGGGGAAAGCCAGTAGCTGATACTGAATGGAACGCTCTCGGTATCCGTGACCTTCAGGCTGGTCCAGTTTCGCCCAGGCGATTGCCCCAATGCGTTCATGAGTTGGTGATCGATCGCAACCCGGTTCGGCTGCAGCAACGGAGCACTCCCAGTGGGCACGCCATCAACAATCAGCTTCAGGCTGTCCTTCACGCCATCGGAGGGATCGGAGGAAACCTTCACGTAGAGCTTGATCGGCTCGTTGCGATCGACCAGGTACAGGATGACATTCGTGTTGACCCAGGGCTTCTGCGGGTGCATCTCAACAGCTCCGGAGTCCTCTACCAGGTCAACGTTCACCACGCTGTCGTCGCCAGCGCGAGCACGTCGAACTGGCCATGGAGCACCGTTCTCGCCGACCACCATCAATGAAGTGAGGTATCCCAATTGCAGGGTAACGCTCTTGGTCTTGCCTCCATCAGTGAGGTCGATGATCTGTTCAGGGTCAGTGCTTGTTGCGCCCAACGGAATCTGCGGGGCAAGACCTTTGCGATCATCGATCATGTACTGCTCGATGACAGCTTGTTGCTCGATGGTGAGCGGGTACTTGCGCTTCAGGAGCGTGTCGACCAGGGGATCGCTGGACCGTACGTCCTGCTCTGCAGGTTCTGCAGCTGCCTGAATCGAGAGGAGAGAAAGCAACAGAATGCTTGGGATGAGGGTGACCTTTTTCATGACTTGGAGACCTTCACTCGAATTGCATGAACAGCGAGGCCGTCAGGACGACTTTCCTGCTGGACTCTTAGGAGATCGACCTCAATGAACCCGCGGCGGGGCTGATTCACGTTGCCGTTGAAGATGATCTCGATGGGGTGCTGGATGGTGTAGGTCTGGCGGGCTACACCGCTGAAAACCTTTACATCCTTGTTCAGGAACACACCCGGGCCCGGCGTGGCGGACAGCACGAGGCGGATACGGGGATCTTTGAGTTGGGCGGTCAGTCCGGCACGTTCGAACGCATTCAGATAGGTCTTGTAACCATCGTCAGTGAAACAGCGGAGCTGTGCCTCGTTCTGCTGCCGGATGTAATTGACGAAATCCAGCTGGAACATGCGGATGACGCAGGCCGAGCTGAAGTTCAGGGCCCGCTCTTCGCCACCGATGGGCTCATCAATCGGTGTGAGTTGGAACAGGGAGCCGTTGTGGGTGGTCGCGAAGTATTCCCGCTGGATGCTCTCGATCTTGTTCTTCGCATACATGAAGGTCA
Organism: Pseudomonas sp. SP16.1; assembly: GCF_052682975.1. Taxonomy (NCBI): domain Bacteria; kingdom Pseudomonadati; phylum Pseudomonadota; class Gammaproteobacteria; order Pseudomonadales; family Pseudomonadaceae; genus Pseudomonas; species Pseudomonas sp. SP16.1. The sequence goes on along the minus strand of NZ_JBQYFZ010000002.1, from coordinate 156,314 downwards.
GGAAATTCGTAGTGGCCAGCGCCGCAATGATCAGCACGCAAATGCCCAGGATGTACAAGAGCACCCGGTTCGAGAAAACGATGCTGCCGACCAGCTGGTCGTCGTTGACATCACGCATCTAGCTACTCCGAAGGACGGTTACCCGCCCAGACAAGATTGTTGAGAGGTGAAGCAGGCTTTCCTGCCGTACTGTTGAGCAGTTGCTCGTGCCAGGATGGCTCTGGTGAGGAAACACTCGCTTGGGTGTCGGCAGACGACGTTTGACTTCCGTCGACTGCCCCCTCCTCCTCGGTGCCTTCTTTACCCACCGCTTCGACGGGCTCTTCTTGGGCTTTCGGTGGCTGCTCGACTGGTGTGCGGGCTGCCTCGGATTGGGGCGCCGCAGGCGTTGAAGCAACGGCCGCCGGCGCCGAGATTGATGCAGGTGCGATCGCTACAGGTGCGCTGCGGGCCGGGGCCGTCAACTCAACTGGCCGGTCTTTCAGCAGACCCAGAAGAATCCGTTTGAACGCATAGCGATCAGCTTCATCCTGGGAGATGCTCTCGAACATCTCCTTTGCCTGATCTGCGATTTCGTCGATCTGGCGAAGAGCTTCACCCTCCACCGGATCCATCGGGTCAAGTGAGAAGCGAAACTGACGACGCTTCATTGATCGCTTTGCGCGCGACATAGGAGTTACTCCTGAGCAGCGAGGTGGCGAGCCAGCTTGTAGTAGCCGCGGGCATTGGCGAACTGGGGATCTTCGACAACCACTACCTTGGCGTTGCCTACCTGAACATGGCGCAGGTCCTCCTCCAGTAGCTTCGCTGCGCCGCCGGCGAACAGGATGGTGCTGAGTTCGTCGACGCGTTTGGTGACGATCTTCTCGATGCGAGGAACGATCTCGTTGACCAGGGCGCGGCGCTCGGCAGCAACGATGTCGCGAATGTTCGCCTTGTTGTTGCCGATGGTTAGCCAGCCGCCCTCTTCACGAATTGCCTTCTCCACAGCATGGAGCGGCGGGGTGCGCATCAGGCCCATGAGGTCCCGTGCACTGGTGGCGACGCGCTCGTAGAGATGCAGAGCGCCTGCTTCGAAGGAATTCGAGGTGCCGTTGAAGAGGAGGTTGCCATTCTCCAGCAGAGCAACGTCGGTGGTGTTACCGCCCACGTCGGCGACGACCACGAGCTCTTCGGATGCGTGCTGGAACTCGCCGTCCTCATTCATCATGTAGTCGAGATACACGGCCACGCCCTCGGAGGCGCCATTCAGGTTGCCGAATACCGAACCGTTCTTCGGCAGTCGCATCTCCTTGCTACCAGGCTGCACGGCGGCAGGGCGCCGCCAGGCCTTGGCGCGCTCCTCGATGAGTTTCGAATTGATCTCGCCACGCGAGTTGTAGAACACGTTCAGCGGCATGCCGAACACAGCGTCGATCGACGCATCCGACAGGTCACCGAATTGGCGAAGGAGAACCGCCATCGCCAGTGCGGCGTTGATATCGGAGGTGTAATAGCTGGCGAAGCGAGTATCGATGGGATCAGCGACTTTCGGGCCGACCGCGTAGATGCTGTCTTCGATCTGGATGACGATTTCATCCGGGCCGTTGCCGCCCATGCTGACGCCGATCTGAGGCTTGGTCGACACGGTGCTACGGATCGCGATCTGGGCGCCCTGGCCGGCATACAGCTTGGCGTAGTTGCAGCCAATGTCGGCGCCAACAGCGAATTTTTTCATGCTCTATCTCCACAAAAATGATCGGTACGCATCGTGAGTTTTGTTTTACCGTTGCACTCTCGATTGCAAACAAATACTAGCCTTTCAGCGCCATCACTTCAACAGTGTCGCGCAGAAAATCTATGATTAGTAAGATCAAGATAAGCTAGTTATAAAATTGCATAGATAAGCGAAAACAGGAGGGACGCTGGTTTTTTTGATGGCGAAAAAAAGCCCCGCAGAGCGGGGCCTTTTGCATCTGGCGTCGATCAGTTATCGAAGCCGGGGGCGTTTTCGTACTCGGGCTCCGGCTCCGGCTCAGCCTGCGGAGCTTTACCCTTCACCTTCTCGGGGTCGACGCCGACCTCTGCCAGCAGCTCGGCGCTGTAGGCCGGCTGCGGGAAGCGATCAGACGGCAGCAGCAGCGGATCGAAGCGATCCTTGTTGGTGACCGAGAGGTGGCTGATGTAGTTGAAGTCGTCCGACGGGGCGCGACGGATGTAGCACTCGGCGGCGTAGACCTGGTTCTCGTCCTGGAAGCGTTTCGCCAGGGCCACGTAGTTGTGGCCGCGCGGGGAGTTCATCATCTTCTTGGACATCTCGATGGACATCACCGGAATCATTTCCAGGACACCCTGACCGGCCTCGGCAGCCTGCAGCATCTTGGTCAGGCGGGTGTTCTTTTTCATGCCCTCGACCACCTGGGCGCCGTTCTCGGCGCGGCGAACTTTCTCGCCGCCTTCTTCGACTTCGGCAGTGCCCTGCTTGATGGTGGTGAAGTCAAGCACCTGGCCGCTTTCGCTCAACAGTCGAACGATCGGGCGGGCACGGGAGCGATCAGCTGCGCACTTGTCGGCCAGGGCCGCAACGGCGCCCGGGAACTGCTCGGCGGTCAGGGTCAGCGGCTTGCCGAGACGATCGAGGGCACCCCAGTTGGTTTCCTTGCCCTTGCCGTCGGCATTGGTGCCGGCGCGATACATCGCATTACCGATGGAGAGCTCTTCGCGGCTGTTGCCGAAGAACTCGGACCAGCGAGCGATACCGGTGGTGGGAGCGCCTTCCTTCTCCGGCTCACGGAGCCAGACGGTGCTGAGCAGCATCATGCCGCCGACCGGGACGTGGTGGTTGGATTTCGAGTTGGCGAACGAGGCCAGGGTGTTGCGCTTGTCGTTCTCTGCCGCGTCACCGGAAGTGGTGAGGATAACGGAGTATTGCTTGCCCTCCAGATCGACGCCGATCACGGTATCGATCTCCTTGCTGCCCTCGGAGGCAACGTACTCCTGAACTTGCAGCATCAGGCTGTTGACGGGCTTCGACTTGTCTTGAGATTTGCGCTTGAACATGGACGTGCTCCTGAGGGTATTAGCTGGCATTAGCGCCATCAAAAACCACATTAGACACGGCATAGAAAAAGCGCAAGCATCTTTTACTATCGAGTATACGTTAGAAAAATCAAGGCCAGCTAAGTACCCTTCCTACAGCATTAGTCGATTGATGGTCTGGCTTGGGATAACCCAGGCTGTTCAGGACTTGACCAATGGCCTGATCGGTCATGCTGATCGGGTGATTCCAGAGGCCCACAGGGAGAGACTCAAAGGTTCTGTGCCTCACGACCATTTCCGTTACCACTGCGGCCACCTCACGAATATTTTCGTTGGCGTCCTCAATGTCGATCATCGGCCAGTCAGTTTCCGCAGGAAGCAGATCCGGGTCATCGGCTAGCGTCATTGCTTCCAGCTCAACCAGTGCATCGGGCACAGCAATCTCCTGGCTCGCTTGACCCAGTAGCTCCCGTGTTCTTTGCCAGTCGAGCGCACTCCCCTTCACCAACTTCATTGCTGCTCCTCCTTCTCGCTCGCTGCAGGGCTCGTTGCCTTCAGCGAATCGGTCATCTTGCCCTTCAGATCTGATAGCGCGCCCCGAAGCGAGTTGGCCGAAAAGTTTTTGGGGACCGGACTTTCGGGGTATGCGTTCTGTGGATCTTCCGGATTCGCGTTCTTCACCGCAGTGTTGGCGGCCTGGCGCGCCTCCGGTAGCGTTCCAGCCCAATCAGGATCGCTACCGTTTTGTTGCATCTGCTTGACCTCTTGCATTACGGCAGCGCTCACCGCGGTGCGAGCGATCATGTTCTGCGTCGCAGTATCCGGAGCGTGATCATCCATGCTGAACGAGATATTCGCAGGGTGCACAAGCGGCTCTGGCTGCTTATCAGTGCGGCCCGCAGGGTCAGAGTGATCAAGAACCAGGTCAGGGGGAGCGATGTCCGGCAGAAGCGATTCATTGAATTCCGCGGGGGCCGGCTTCTGCTGGCGAACCGCCTGGTCGAGCAGGCTGAGCGCATCGCCTGCAGGCCTGGCGGCTGCTAGCTGTGCAGCGGTGGCCGCTGGTTTAACCGCCGGAGTGGCTGTTGAAGCGGCCTTCTTCGCCGGTTCTGGAACAGCCAACCCAGGTACAGATTTGCGCTCATCCTTGAAGACCTGCTCAGCTGCTTTCTGCATCGCACTGAAAATCTCCCCTCCTCGGGCCTTGCTTCCTTCCATCGCGCTTTGGCACCAGAGGTGGAATTCATCGCCAAGGTCTATCACGGCCTCCTCGGTGGTCGGAGCATAAGACCGCACCGCTTCCTGGATCTTGTCCAGATGCTTACGCATGGCGATGAGCCGCTCGGCGTCCTCGACGATTCCGCTCACACCTACCGGAGTGCGCATACGCACAAAGCTGTTCACCTGGCTTTGGGCGTTCTGTTCGATAGCGGGGTAGAACATTTGGACCTTGGTCCAGAGCTTCCCGCCGAAGTAGATATGGGCCATCCCCGGGTCTTGGCTGGCCAATTGCTCAATGCGAGCTCGGTCGACTTCTTGAACCTGCAGCGCATCAACAGACTGGTAGCCCGTGCGCATGTCTGCGCGCCCGCCGCTCGGGCGGTCACCCCATGTGCCTGCAACCGACACAAGTTTCTTGCCACAGGTGTCGACCAGAAGCTTTACGGTGTTCGGGTCGAAGGTCTTCAAGAAAATTTTCGTACTGGTGTTTGCGTTGACTCGATCAGCCTCCACCTCAGAGCCCTTTTTGAACGACGCCCAGTCCTGCCCGCTGAAGCAAGCGAACACGCCCATGGAGCGGATCTGGGCTACCACGTCCCCGAAGCCTTCGACGCAGTAGCTGCCATATTCGTCCAGGAACAGTCCGTAGGGGACTCGTTTGCCGATCGGCCGGCCATCGATGAGGATCTTCTTGAGACCGGTCAGTTGACCACCGCCGATAATCGGAAGCATGGCGTTACGCATGCTGGTAACTACCATCCGGCCTAGCTGTTTCAGCGATTCAGGCGACTTTTCCAACGCAGGCAGCATGATGTAGACGGTACGACGCTGGTTGATAACGTCGATCCAATCGATCTCGGAAATGTCGGTGCCGGTGATGTACCCGTATGTGCCGGAGAGCAGCGACAGTACCCGGGTGAACTGCATTTGCAGGAAGCCCAGCTGCTCCGACATGCGGCCCATGCACTGCTCTTTCGCCTGAGGCTGAGTCGCCTTCTGCCAGGCCGAGTAACCTGGAAGGTCGTTGAGGAACAACTGCGCCTCGTCACGAACGCGCTGGGAATAGATCGTGTTCTGCGGGAGCTCAAGCAGCTTCTGCAGCGTCATCCGCCGGCGCAAGTCGTCAGCGACAATTGTTTCACCACGCAAATCGCGATCTTCACAGGCGGCCCGGATAATGACGTTGAAGAGGGCTTCGGCGCGCCCCCTCCACATGTCGTCGTTACCGCCGCCAGAACCGCCGCCCATCATCGAGCTGGTCATTTCAGACAAGCTATCTGCCGAGGCGATTTCGAAAATATTCGTTGTGTTCGAGCGTTTGGTGTTGGCTCCACCCGATGTCAGGTAATTGATCACCAGCAGTTGACGCTCAAGGCCAAAGTGGCGCGCGAGCGTATAGAGCATGAACCAGGTGGTGATGTCAGCCTTACCGTCGCAGAAGATCCCGCCACTGCCCTGGGCCATCAGCTGCGCAATCATACCAAGAATGGCCTGAGTCTTACCGGAACCAGTGGTGCCGATAAGCAAAATGTGGCGAACCAGCAGATCCATGGATGTCCATATCTGCGCGCCGCCGTTATCCATGTCCGAGCCGAGATAGAGGATGCCGTCCCCCATCATCTCGGTAGGATCTTTGAGGAAAAGCAGGCTGCCGACGACTGGGATCCTCTTCAGCATGTTCACCTTTCTAACGACGCCCAGGGCGTCCTTTACCAGCGGCGCCTGCTGGACCTTGAACAGCTTCTTGTGCAGTGGGGAAGCCTTGCAGACGTAGGACGGCGTACAGAGAGGCCATTGATGAGGCTGTTTCGTCGCCACAAACGCGCCATAGGCAGCTGCGCCTACCCCGGCAGTGACCTCGAACAATCCAGGAGCGGCCAGCGAGATTAGGCCAGCGCCCATCATCAGGGGCGGAGCGTATTCCTGGATGGCATAGTTCATCCGCTCCGCGGCAGTGAGGTTCTCGCGGATGTAGCGGTTGTAGTCGAGCTCTTTGGCCGTTTCGCTGTAGCGATTGTTCGGCTTGCGTGCAATAGCCATTGTTCGTCCTTACAGCCAAGGATCAAAGGAAGCCCAGATGTCGTCGCTCTCGACCCAAGGGCGCTCGTAGGGATCAGTTTTGAGAGCTTCTTCCAGCCAGTCTGCGGCCCACTTTCCGCCCGCATCCTTCTCCGGTTTCATGGTCCCTTTCGAGGCATTGAAAATCTCAACCTCATGACGGAACTGCCCCATGATTCCGGAGCCGGCCACGAAGCTCGTGCGGCGGCCGCAAGAACTGACGGCATCAAAGAAGGCGACATCCTGATAGCGAAGGAAAGCGAGTGGACCGTAGTCGACGATCATGACCCGCCCCATCATTCGGATAAGGCCAATGATCACGGTCTTCTCATAAAGGTGACCCTTGGTTGCGGCCTGAGAGGCGGCTTTGCGATCCTGGGCGGGTAGCTGGTTGATGAGTGCTTTCCAAACTCGGCCGTACTTACCCTTCTCCAAAGCTTCGACCGTCGTGAACTCTTGGCCCAGGGTCTGATTGAAAATTGCCGCGGCCTTCTCTTTGTCGAAGCGTTTGATTTTCTTCTGCTCGTCAAGCTCGAACAGCTGGTAGATCTCGGCCATGCGCCAAGGCGTTAGCGGCGCCTGAAGTGCAATCTTCCCGTTGAAGAGGTCAAGCTTGCTCGCATCAATGATGTCGTTCATCCACTCGCGCCCGGGGATGCGTTTCAGGGTTTGCACGATCGCCGGAATCCCCTTGATCACACGAAACATCTCGGGATCTTCCATGCGAGAGTGCTTGAAACAGCGGAACCCGAGGTAAATGAAGAGAGGGCCCGCAATAGCTGTCGTCAGCCTGTGCACATAGTCGCCATAGCGCTTCGCTTCTGTGTAACCCAGCGATTTCAGTTGCTCCGGCGAGAGGCTTTCCAGGTAGGCGGGGATCTTGGCAATGATCTGCGGGTCGCGCTTCATCATCGGCATTAGCTGCTGGCCAAGGTCAGTTGCAGCGAGCCATGCCCAACCGTGACTGACTGGAACTATGAGCGCTTGCCAGACTGAAAGAATGCGATCCGAGAAGTGGAAGATGAGGAACAATACAGCCGCCAGGGTGATCATGATCGAGATCGCGCCGGCGTCATCGCTGCCACTATTGCCGTTCATAGGGTGGTCTCTCGGTGGGCGCTTATGGGTTCAGAGTGCTGTCGAGCTCGGACTGAGAGTCGAGCAGCTGCTGCATGTTGGCGGCCATGCCAATGCAGAGGTTGACCGCCTCCTCCACACGCTTAAAGAAGGCTTCCAGCGGCCAGGTGCGCAGACGCTCAGCTTCAGAGCGGAATTTCGCGGGATCTGAGCTCAGCGACGCGAAAAGTTTCGTTGCTGCGGTTATCTCGGAGTCCCAAAGAATGGGGTAGTAGTCAGAGCACACGCGGATCAGCGTTTTGATCGCGGGGGTGTGATTCTGCACCCGTAAGCGAGCAGCCTGCTCGCCGACCACCTTGGCCAGGTGATTGGTCATCTCGCGGCACAACGCCACTGTCTGGTGACCAAGAGACGCTTTTTCGCGCATCGCCAGCATGATGCCGGTTGTTGCTGCCACCGCATTGTTCAGTCGCTCAGATTGATCTTCGCCTTGGCTGAACGGTTCGGCGTTCAAGGCATCCATCAACTGTAAGCCGCCGGCGACTGCATGCTCGGCCAGGGCTGCCATATCCGCGGCCGAAAGGTCGCTTCCATGCCGCCAGTGCATCGCCACGAGCCCCACGATCTCCCGGGCTACCAGGTAGCGGTTCGTTGGCGTGAGCGGCGCTTCGATATTCAGGTTTTTCAGTATCCGGTCAGCGAGATCGAGTGTCCTGAACAGCAGCTTGGATTGCGCCTTGACGATTTCCTCCCCGGATACGTCCTCGCCCAGGCCAGGCCTGATCAACGAAGCCAGCATCAGAGGCTCGACCAGCTTCAAGCTGGCCACACACTTCTGCAGGTTTGCTTCGCTCAGCTGTTGTTCATTTGCCTGAGCGGCGTAGTCATCGCGCTGGAGCATATGCTGCCTCCGGTGCCACTTCGCGATCGACTTGCGGCGACTTCAACCAGGTATCACTCATCAGAGGCATAGCCCAGTGAGCTGCAGCTTCGGGCTCGATCATCTGCCCTACTTCGGCTTTGGCCACCTCGGGGCAGCAAGCCATGACAACCTCGCGTGCATCTGCTCGCCACTGGCCGCCATCAATCATTTTGCTCTTGGCGTAACGCAGGGCGAGCAACACGAGCGGAGCGGGTGCAAGCGGCTGCGCCGCACCGTCGCCCTGGACAACCGTGAGCCCCTGGTCCACCCGCTTGAAACCATCGGAGATCGCATTCGATTCCACCAGCAGATTGCAGATGCTGTTGACCAGGTACGCCAGCAGTGCGGGATTACCCGATCGCGTGCGCATATCGAGAGCCCATGGCTGACCTGCGCTGGTCATCATGCACAGGTCTGCGAACGACGAATATTTTCGATCCATCATGCTGGACTCCCTAGACGTTGTTTCATGACAGAAACCCAGTATTTGCGGCGCTCAAGCTCATGTGCCTCGGCCGCGTTCGCCGGATTGAGGTCTTGCATTCGACGATGAATGAGTCGTACGCCCCCAATGAGGTCGCCGCGCTTGGCGTACTCCTCGTTGTTCATGGAGGCGAGTATCTCGGCCATATCGCTCAACTCAGACGAGCCAAAGACTCGCTCAGCAGTTGCGATGCAGTTGGTCAGGTACTCTTCGAAGTTGTATGCCCACTGTATGAAGTGGGGCTTGGCGTTAGCTCCATGCGCAGTCACCCAGTCATAGAAACGGGTGGCCTGATTCAGGAAGGCCTGTGGCGGCATCGGTTTGGATCGATCTGTCGATATCCCGGCGTAGCCGAGTTCATAGACGCCCGCGAGGCCTATGTGATGTGAGCGGTGGCACCACGCACACAGGGTGATGATGTTGGCCGGATCGTTGTTGGTATGGTCATCGTCTTTGTGATGACCTTCCTGGAAGCGATCAGCCTGCCAAGCGCACTCCTGGCAAGTGGAGTGATCCCTGGAAATGGCCTTGCTCCGGGCGTCGAGATACACCTTGTCGTTGTGAATCTCTTCTTCACGCCAGTTGCCTCGTTTTACGCCCAAGAGCAAAGCCATCGCCATCGCTCCTCACACGCCCGGGAGCAGGGTCGCGCCACCCATGCCGAGGAAGGACGGCAGGAAGTAAGCGCCCACACCAGCGATCCCCCAGCCAAACGACTTGGCCGGCTTTGCTTCCGGATCGTTACCCTTCTGCACCTTGGACCAGTTGTCCCAGGCCTTGTAGGCGAAGAAGATGCCTGCGATCTGAGAGAAGTTCAGCAGCAGCAGGGGAAGACCGGAGATGTTCTGGTTCACGTTGCTAACGCTGTCGCCGAACTGTTGGCTGGTGTTGACGCCGATGGGGTTCGAGCTGGCTGCCGCCATGGCGCTCATCATCATGGAGCCGGCGGCCACTTGGGTTTTCCAGTACAGCTTGATGGAAATGTCTTTCAGTTTTTTCATGGTGAAGCTCCTGGGGGTTAGGACATCAAGCCCATCATCAACTCAGCGTCATAAACGAGCCGGCCGAAGTCGGGGATCATCGGGATGGTGTTGTGGACCATGCTGAAGAAGTAGCGGGAGTGGTAAGCAACGACCCCAGCGACGAAATGGGAGGCCACGCTTCCCATGTTTTCTTGCTGGCCAGCTCCTCGACCGGAGACCACCCGCGAATAGATGAGTACCGACTTCAGGGCGTAGTAAATGCCGAAGATCAGGACGAGAGATTCGAAGAGGCGGCCCAAATCAGCAGCCATGCGTGCAGCGCTTGCGGAGGAGCCAGAGCTGCCTCCGCCCATGGACCCACCGTTCAGCACATCATCCATTCCTGCGATGGCATACAGAGGCATCAGCGCAAGGAAGACAGCACCAAGCAGGGCTGAGTAGCTGTTTACGACAGCTTGCTTAACGGAATTCATGGCCATTGATCTTCACTCCGGTGGCAGTGACGCTATCGACGCGCAGACCGGCAATGCGCTGGCCTGGGCTCAGTTCATACACGCTGCCAGCGATGATCGCGTGCGCATGCCAGGCATTGCCGACCATGAAGGAGCCGAGCCATTGAACTTCAGGCTTGCTGGTCACAGTCGCTTTGGGTTGAGCCGGCTGCGCCGCAGGGCGCGAAGAGACGACCCGCGCTTGCTGAGTGCGAACAGGCTCCTTCCGAGGAGCAGCGGCCGGCTTTTGTGCCTGTGCAGTTTGAGTGGGCTTGCCACTCCCTTCGGCCTTGAGCGCACGAGCTTTCCAGTCGTCACGCTCTTTCTCTAGCGAAGCGACCTTGGCCTTCAATTCGTCAACGACTGGTTGCAGATCCTGCGGAGCTGAAACAACCGGAGCCGGTTCGGCTGCAGGGGTAACGGGCGGCTCGACCGTTTCAACAGGTGCTGCAGCTGTTTGCTGCTGAGCCTCCGGCTGTTGCTGGACAGGATCGATCGCAGGCTGCGCGACTTCGGGAGCTGAGGAAGAACCGAACGGATCTTCAGCCCCACCAAACGGGTCGACAGCGGGAGCGGCAACGTCGGCTGCCGGCTCCTGCATATCGAATGGCAGTGCCGAATTCGGATCCAGGTGCGAAATGTTCTGGTCGCCCTGCTGCATTTGCTGGATAGCAGCTTCGTAGGGGGCAACCGGCTGGCTGATTGCGGCCTGGGAAGCCTCCAGCTCCGCTGCTTTCTGCTTCTTGTGGTAGTTCCACCCGGCGACCACCGCCAGGAGAACAACCAAAACGATCTTCGCTTTGTGCTTCTGGAAGAACGAATCAGCCTTTTCCTGCTCTGGCGCTGCAGCAGCGGCCGCCCCCATCGCAGCGTCTGGCGTCGACCCATGAGTGAGAGGATCAGCGTCGGCAATGCTCAGTTCCCCACCGAAACCATCGATATCACGAACTGGCTCCAGGGGCGGCACCGATGGCTGACTCTGGGCGAAAGATTCAGCTGGGAGTTCAACCAGATCCATGTCGAGCACATCAGCTTGGGGTGCCGGCTCACTCGGAGTTGCGGCTGCTGTGCTTGCCTGCGGTTCGACTTGCTCAACTGGTGGAGGCGTGAGGCCGGCCAGGAGCTCATCAACATTGAGGGCTTCTGCAGAAGGAGGAAGAACGAAATCATCCATGCCGCCCGGCGTGGCAGTTCCAGCATCATCGGATTTATCGCGACGGGTGCTGACCGGCAGATCATCGAAGAAGTTGTCGTTACCGCTCATATTAAATGTCCTCGGCGAGCATCAGACCGATCAGCTGCATCGGTGGGATTTTGGCCTGCGGCTTGATCTCGCCAGCGATGGCCTGTGCCTCTTTCATAAGCGGCTCAGTCGCCTTGCCCGCGGCATAGATCGCGAGGTCAGCACCGCTCAATTTGTCTTGGGTGGAGGTGGTGCCTCCATTGGTAACCACGGTCGTGCCGCCGCGGCCAAGACCTTCTGCGTAGGCAGCCGGGAAGGCGACCAGGAACTGAGAGCCGAGGCGCTGGATGTACCGACCGTTGTACTCGGCCTTCAGGTTCGGCATTTCGTCAGGGCCAACGGCGACCATCTTGATAGGGAGCGACTCTTTATCGAGTCGGATGGCGAAGCATTCGAGGTTGATGTACTCGCGGGTCGGCCAGGTGAAATTGCACAGCGCTGTGCGCCCGGCGAACGGACCCTGTTCGATGATTGCTTGCACGGTGCCTGGACGATCGGTGTCTGCCCCGGTCTTCAAGGTTGCCGTCCAGACGGTGCCCATCGGATATCCAAGACGGGTTTCGCTGCTTCCGCCGGCAGCAGCTGCAGCCTGCCCGGTGCCAGTCAGCGACTTGCTCAGACCGTCAAGATCAAGAGTGACAGCCGTGGACTCAATCTTGCCCGCTCCATCCACTCGCGCTGAAAGCGCGTCGAGCTGGATGGTAATGGCCTTCTCGATCGCCTCAGCCTCTTTCTGGGCACGCTGTGCCTGCTGATTGTTCGCCTGGTTGTTCGCCGGCGAGCTCACCTCCGGAGCAACCGGCGGCGGCGGCGCCCGGTCAACCTTCGGAGGCTCAGGCGGTGCCAGCGGCGCGAGCGGTGGGACGTAGGTGCCACTGGTTTTCTCGGCCTCGGCCAGCGCGGCTTCTTCGACCTTCGACTCCAAGCCCTGCACCCGAACGTCACCCGACGCGCGCCCCTCTGCCGGGGCCGGCGGAGTGATAGCGATCGCCGTATTGGTATCAGTGACCGGGACTACAGCGTTCTTGCGATAGGCCCAGGTTCCAACAGCCAGCGCGATTGCCGCGAGGATCACCAGGGCCGGCCTGTTCTGACCCAGCGCAGAGGCCACCCCGCCCCAAGAGCGTTTGGTACGCACGCCCTCCTCGGCCGGAGCGTGAGCCCGGTCGAGATCTTCCAGGGATTGGCTTTCCCCAAGCTGGCCGATGGTTGGCTCTGCTTTATCCGCCATGAAAGACACCTCAAAAAAGATAGCCAGAAATATATCAGCGCAATTCCTTTAGCACAAGAAATGCACCCTTCCTGCCCTGCTGTTGACGCCTTTTCAGTCATCAGGTAGCCTCCGCCCCAACAGGCTCGGTTGGCTTATACTATTATTTTATTGTCATACTATACAAAGTATATTTGGTTTACCATTGTATTGTAATAGTATGATAGTCTCGAAAGCATCACTTTGGCCGTTTTCCAAAGCGGTTTGAGAATCATCGAAGACCCGTTATGCGTTGCTCGTGATTGACTCGCATAGATATGCAAAGCCGCGCTTAGTCGGTTTTGCCTTGTCGTGGGCCGCGGTGCGCCTGGACGCGCTCGGTGCCCGTCAGGCCTTGCTGGGAGGGAGGTTTCTCTGGGTGAGAAAGCGATGGAATGCTCGGAATGGCGCGGATGTGCGCGGAATAAACAATCAATGCATAACTATGCGATTTAAGGAGAACCTATGCCAATTCCTGCGCTGGGCGTCGTCATCCTGGATGAAAACCGCTATCCCGCGACCTCGGCTGGGTACGCAGTAACGGCAGAGGGTGGGCGGCGGATCAACCGCCTTTCTGATCTCGCCTCCGGTGTCGTTTGGTACACCAGCGTGGGCTACAAAGAGTTCAAAAGCGGCCAGCTCTACAAGCAGTCGAATCTTCGCGGCGACCAGCTGCTCCGGTGCAGCATGTCCAGCATCATTCATGAGATCGGGCTGCAGTACGCCCCTATTCCGGATCAGGCCATGGCGGTGTTCCAGATCTTTCAGGAGATCGCGCGCTACCTCGAAGGGAATCTGGGCTGGAACGGGAAGGTCTTTGGTCGGCTTGACTGGTATCTGAACAACTTCCTGGGCGTGGCCAGTCGACAGCCTGCGGGGTCTCCCTTGATTCTAGCTGCGCGCAATGCGCACGAGTACATGACGCCCGCGATGGTCCAGTCCAATCCAGATGCAACCTCTCGAACCTACATTGCGCCGCGCATCCCTTATCTCCAGGCTTTGATGGAGCTGCCTGTACCTCATCTGCGTGCTGACTGGACCTTCCACCCCCTCTCGGGGCAGGCGGATAGCAATCGGCTGATGGCCGAAGGCGGGCTCGGTTCGCTGTTCGAGGTGAGCATCAGCGACCTCGACCCAGATTTGGCTGTGGTCGCGCCGTTTGCAGCGCGGCAGTCCGCAGACTCGGATCCGCGTGTTTGGTGCGCCCTGCCTGAGGCAATGTTCTACGCAGACCGATCCAACCTGGTCGTCCGTGGTGTGTGGAGGCCAAGTCGCGTAGAGAGCCTAGGCGATCAACTCTCCGGGCCTTCGACGGGTGGAGTGCGCCTCGTGCCTGATCGTGACTACTCGTACTCCGCTGCGCTGGTTGCCGAGTCCCTTCTTTACGCGCTTCTGGGCACGACTTCTGGCGACAAGCCGGCCACTGGCCGGGAGCCAGTTGCCGCATTTGTGGCCGCTTACGATCGGCTGATGATGATTCGCCACGCGCAGAAGGTTTACGACGCGGGATACACGCCCATGTCGAGCGCATGCGGCGGGCGCCTGGTGGTTTCTCTGCCGGCGATGGCGATCGCTGACCTGGACAGCTTGTGTCAGGAGATGGGTCTTGAACCCCCGATGACGGGCTCCTGACTCGTCATGCGAGGTTGGTTTCGTCATGCGGGGTGGGAATTGCCCCGTTCGGTGCGGCGCATGAAAGGCTGCATGGACGGTATTTGCAGAGGTTTGGGCGCTTTTATTGGCGTAAGGGCGCATAGGTATGCGGGGCGCGCAGGTTTCGTCATGCGAGGTTGGATTCGCTTTTGTGAGCGTTCCGGTGCTTTTGATCCCGTTTTTCGGCGTAGCGAAGCGTTAACTGTATCGGTTCAGCCTTGGTTGTCATTGAAAGGCAAAGTGAAAAATAGATTTGCATAGTTATGCAAATCGAAGATTAAAACGGCATTCGCGGACTTATTTTAGGAGCCCAATTATGGCTGTTGCTTCGGAAGCCGCCCCTACAGCGGGGCTTGAACGAGCGATGAGGGAGTGGATTTCGGCTACCTCGCTGCAGGCCAACTTTCTGTCGAAGGTAAAAGGCATGCGCGACCACCAGCTGCTCCTGCGTTTCAACGCGCTCACCAACGAGCCAGCAGATGTGGCTCTCGCGAAGACAGAGCAGATCGTCCAGGAGGTGGAGGGATGACCCTTTTCTACTCGCTGAATGAGCTCTTCGGGAAATTCAGTTCTTCTCGCCTCCCGATTATCTCGGTGATCGATCCCCGTACGATCCAGCTGCAGGCTGGGTTGGGATATATGAGTGGGCTGAGGATGTCCGGGGCTTACCGTATGTTCGGCAATGCTGAGCGTGGAGCGGCGTTGAAAGCGCTCTTCACGCTGCTATCGAGTCAGCTTCAGCAGCCGGGCTGTCAGATTCAGTGGGTGACCGAGGTTAATCCTGACCAGGCGAAACAAGACCTCCACCTCCTTACCGATGTTTCGCGCGAAACATGGCGCCGTTTGAACGTGGACATGGCGACGGTAGAGGCCCTTATCACCTCCCGTGAGGACATGCTCGCCAAGAAGGCGGTAAGGGAAAACAACATCGCGACGGTTACCACGTCCATGCAATCCTTGGGGGACCCCAAGCAGGTTGCGCTGGACGCCCAGGGCGCTCAACGCCTGCTTGGTGGCCTTCCGCGAAGCCTCAGTGCGTACACGCAGATATTGGGCAGTAAGATGCAGACGCTATATCAGCGTCATCACAGCAACACGGATGCCTTCGCAAAGGCGATGCGATCCCAGGACGTGACCCAGATCTGCGAGCCGATCGAAAGCGAGGCGTTGATTCGAGAAATTCGGCGCCTGTACCTTCCGGACGCGACGCCGGCCAATTGGGTCCCTGCTGTGCAGGGCGATCGCCGCTATTTCAACGTCAACAGCGCTGCCGACGACCACACCCGCCTCCCCCACCTTCGCGATCAAATACTTCCCGAGCCTCTAACCGTTTACGACGATGGCGTCGTGCGGATAGGTAACCGCGGCGGTCGCTTCTTCGCTGTGGCCTACATGTACGTCCACCCCCTCACCTGGCTGGACTCGGACCAATTGGTTAACACGATGCCGCGTGATTTCCACTGGTGGACATCGATGTGCTTCCTTTCGGGGGCGGAGAAGTGGCGCAACTACGTCAATACCCATAAGGGCGTCGCCCAGTCCGTGAAGATCCTGTCGAGCCGTAACGCGGACATCTCCAGTCACGCGGAGGCTCTTCTGGAAATTGCCAAGACCGAGAACCTTTGTGGCTTCCGGATGCAGGTGTGCACTGAGGCAAAGACCCAGGAGCAGGCCCGCCACCAGATCTACACGCTGATTAGCCAGCTGCAGGCATGGGGTGGCAGCCAGTGGCGTCAGGACGCAGATGATCCGGACGAGCTGCTCAAGCACGCTGTTCCTGGTTGTGATCGAGCTACAACCTATGCAGCTACGACATTCGCGGTCCCCGTCAAGGATGCAATGATCGCCCTGCCCTTCTCTCGACCAGGTTCGATCTGGCAGCGGCACATGCAGGGTGCGCTGTTGATGCTCACAGAAGCGAAGCGTCTATACCCTTTCAAGCATCAAGCCGCCGGCATCCAGAAATTCGTTTCTGACGTGCTAATCGCGCCCATGGGCGGCGGTAAGTCTGTGCTCCTCCAGGCCATCAGGGCCGCTTACATTGAGGCATACGCGTCAGACAATTTGCTGCCGAGGATGGTTACGCTCGACATCGGTCCTTCTTCCAGCGGCGTGATCCTTCTCTTGGAATCGATCCTGCCGAAAGAGCATCAGTGGCAGGTCAGCTATCGTCGGATCACCGAGTCGCCCGACTGCTGCATGAACCCATTCGATACTCAGCTGGGTGTCTGGCATCCCACCACGGTCGAGCGGATGTTCCTGACGAACTTCCTCACTCAGCTGTTCACGTCGGCCGGTAAAGATGCTCCTCCGGAGGGTGTTACGACCATTGTGCCGATGCTGATCGAGAACGCCTACAAGCTGTATCTGTCCGATACCAGCTCGCGACTGAAGGTGTATACGCCAGGCCTGTCAGGCTACGAAGAGATCGATGAGATCGTCACCCGCGAGCGTTGGAACGACGCAGGTGATCTGAGCTGGAAGGCCTTGACCATGAAGCTCTTCCGTCAGCGCAAGATCATTCTTGCAGAGCTCGCGCAATGGCGTGCCATGCCTTCGATACCAGACCTTGCTGACGTGCTGGCCTCCAGCCAGGAGATCAATGATTTCTATGGTTCGCAGCAGGTGCCAGGCTTGGGTATCTCCCTGGTCCAGTACCTGAAAAGCGTTCTGCAGAGCTGGACGCGACAGCAGATCTTCAGTGGCCCTACCACTTTCAAGACGAACGCCCGGGTATTGGCGCTGAACCTGGAAGACGTGGTTAAAGGGGGCGGGGTTTCCGGCGAGCAGCAGGGTGCGCTGATCATGCTGCTCGCGCGGCATGCGACCACGCGAAAGTGGTGGATCAACAACGATGTCCTCGACGAGCTGGTGTGCGATCCGGATGTAAAAGAGTTTCATCGCCGGGTAATGGATCGGGAAAAGAGCATGCCCTCTCGATTGGACGTTGACGAATATCACCGCACCAAGCCCTTCCCAGCCGTCAGGGCGCAGTTCGCTCAGGATCGTCGCGAGATCCGTAAGTTCAACATCCATTACGGAATGGCTTCTCAGAGTGATGAAGACTTCGGCCCTGATGATATCGAGCTGGCGAGTTCGATCTTTTTCCTGGGCTCACCAGGTGAGCAAGGCATCGTTCGCTGCCAGAAGCGCTTTGGCTTACCGCCTTCTGCAGTCGATGCTCTTCGGAGTAAGGTTCGAGGGGCAGACTCTGAAGGCGCGCATATGCTGCTGATCGCCGAAACCTCCAAAGGGCGGTTGATCCAGTATCTGACCTACCCTCTTCCAAGCATGTATCTGTGGGCCTTCTCGTCGACGCCCAATGACGTTTCAGTGCGTCGTAAGGTGTCGCTCGAACTGGGCTACCTCTCGGCGTTGAAGATCCTTGTGAAGCTCTTCCCTGGAGGTTCGATCGAGAAGCGAATTGATGAGTTGAAGCAGGTTCGCCCTGATCTGCCGTTGGACGGGGTTGTGAACCTTCTGGTGCAGGAGATTGTTGAGGCCGCGAAGGCCTGATCTGCTCGTAGGGGAAGAGGCCGCCGCAAGGCGGCCTTTTTGTTCGTGGCTATGCCAATCGCTCAATACATCGGCGTAGGTTCTGATAGGAAGGCGAAAACAGGCATAGAGCAAACAAAAAAAACATAGATAAGCAAACTAAATACGGATGGCAAAAAAAACCGCATCTGAGCAAGACGCGGCTGTGGAAATGGCATGTAATTTATCTGTTTCACATGCGAACCCTATATTACTATTGAGACTACCTTGACACAACAGAGTTGGTGACTCCCATGCGAAAGCCCGAAACCGCTTCCCAGCAAAGTGCAGCGCCTGCGCCTCTCTGGGCCCAAACTGATGATGACATCTCCGCGCTGCTACTGCAGGGTGCCAATGCCGGCGTACAGGACATTCCGGCGCCCGCAGAACAGCTAGAAGTGGTCGATGAGGCACCGGTTGCCCCCGCGGCTGAAGAAGCCCTTTTTGAGGCAGGTGGCGCCCCGCTTTCGGATGAAGTGGTTGAGCAGGTATTCGAGGCCGGCGGCGTTGCTGACGAAATGGCGGTGAGCCAGTCAGCTCAAGTACAGCGCGCAGAGTCTGAAGCGCGTAAGCGGGCAGAGAAGCTCAAGGCCTTGTTGGCAGAGGCGTTCTGGGATGATGCTCAAGCGCTTCTGCTCCGCCCAGAAACCAAGGGTGGTCTTCGCGCAGTGTTCATCTCTTCTGGTGACGAAATCACCTTCAAGAGCAAGGGTGGGCTCCTGCGTTCCAGCGTAGTGACCATGAACATTGCGACCGGCAATCTCTCGTGCAAGATGCGTGGCACCTCGATGAATGAAGTGGCCGTTGCTTTTATTGAGTGCGGCAAGGCTGCGGGTTGGTCTCAGATGTGGTTCAACGGTTCGCCCGAATTCATGCAGATCGTCACTGCACTGGCGAAAGCAGAAGGCATCCAGGTGGTGAGCAAGAGCGACATCTCGAAACTCAAGAAGAATGCCGAACCATCGTTGCTCAGCGGGATTACCGAAGGTCTTACCTCGTTCTTCCGGCGCGGTGGAGAGCCGGCGGCGCCCCGTCAAGAGCCTTCTGTTCAGCAAGCCCCTGAGCCTGATGATCTCTCCGATGGTCCAGGGTTCTATAACCGGTAGGTGACAACATGCGTGTTTTGATTTGCACGGTACTCTTCATCCTGGCCGGCGCTGCAAATGCTGCCGGCACTGGCTCCATGAACGAGGTACAGACAAAGCCGGAGGGGTTCAATGGGCCTGACGGCGTTATGTCAGAATTGCTTTCCGATGGCGGCGCCTCCGGTGGCCAGTCGGGATCAGCATCCGATCAGAAGGTAGAGCGGTTGAAGGCTCAGCTCTCCAAAGAGCTGAACGCCGATCCTGCAGCTGAGAAGCTTGGCTCCTACCTCTGGAAAGAATGACCCTGAGCAAATAGGTGGACGGATCCTCGGATCGGTTCACCGCTCCATTCCTAGCTTCCCTCCTCCCTCGCTACTCCCCCGGTTGGAGCTTCATATAGGTGGACGGATTCTCGGCTGAAGCCTTTAAAGGCATCAGCTTAGGGCTCTCCTTGTCCTAACCTCCTCTGTTCAACCGAGAATCCGTCCACCTATGCCGCTCATCCAGCCAATTTTCAGCTCCGAGAATCTGTCCACATATCAGCAGGCTGTAACGCCCGTGCTATAGGGGCTTTGAGCCAGTTCCGAGGAACTGTCCACCTGTCATGATGCGGGGCCTTCTGAGTTCGGTCGTTTCTTCGCTTGCCGAGGATTTGTCCACCTATTTGCTGAATCGTTTGAGCATGCGACTTCTAGAAGAGCATCCTAAGTCATTGCCGTATAAGTGATTCCTGGCTCGCTGGCAGAGAATCTGTCCACCAATTCCTGCTTTAAGTTGCCGAGGATTTGTCCACTTATCGGTGAGATTCTGCTTCGCCGAGGATCTGTCCACCTGTCATACGGCTGCTGAGTTCTTCCAAGCCCGAGGATCTGTCCACCTATCGGGCTAGCTAGCCAGAATGGCCGTATGCGCCGCCGAGAATCAGTCCACCTATAGTGTTGGTTTCCGCTGCACGCCTGGCCTGGAGTTGGCTGCTTTGAGCAATGGTCTTGATCACCGCGGTGCTGCGGATGCCTCGGTCGTTCAGGCTGCCCGCCTCCCTGATTACCCGCTTTTGGCCTTTCCGAGCAAACGTCCACGTTTCTCAGTAGCTGCAAGCAGTTTGGTGTGTACCGGTCGGGCTTTGCGCGTAGCTCGTGCGGCGCTTTATAAGAAAAGCCTTTAGATATTTTTATTCTTGTTTTTAAAGGAAGGCTTGATACTCTGAAGCCCTTGCGGCACTAGGGCTCTAGCTTGGTCGGAAAGGTCATGAAGTGGACGTTTCCTCGGAATGCGTGGGCGTCTGCTCGGTTTGATGTGCCAATTTGTCGGTAAGCGTGGGCATATCCTCGGAACTGGTGGGCGTTTCCTCGGCGTTATCCACAGGCTGTGAGTCAAGCGTGTTTCGCTGTAAGCCCAATAGGTGGACAGATTCTCGGACATCTGGACGGATTGCGTAATTTCCCCTGTATGCTTTGGCTGCACGCGAGGGGATTTAAGATGACTGATTCAGCTAGGGCCAACAAGAGCCTTCACGATACAGACGATGAGTTGCCAGCGATCGACATGGTGATCGATGGCGTTACCATCAATCCTCAGGATCTGCTGGGCGATGATCTTGGCGACGACTATCCAAGCACATGGAATCGTGTGATTGGCCAGTCAAACGCTTTGGTCACATCGTCCTATCACCTATCGCTTTCTGAGATTCGGCTTCTACGTCTCTGCATGTCGGCTATCGACTCCAGGCGCCCTCTGCGGCCGAAGGTGTTCGTGATTCGCGCGTCTGATTACGCGGAGACCTTCAACGTTACCCTCGATGCCGCGTATCTCGCGTTGCGTGACGCCAGCAATACCCTGTTCGATCGAGAGATACGCATCGGCACGCACAAGAGTGGCCGGAGAATCCGCTGGGTCAGCGAGGTCAAGTATCACCAGGGCATGGGGGAGGTAGAGGTTCACTTCACTGACCAGGTAATGCCTCAACTCACCGCGCTTGAGCGTCAGTACACGGCTTATCGTGCCGGCGAGATCGTTAATCTCAACAGCGTTTACAGCGTCAGGATCTATGAGTGGCTCTGCCAGTTTCGCTCAACCGGTTGGATGAAGATCACTGTGCAGGAGTTGCGTGATCGTCTCCAGCTCCAGGAGACCTACAGTCAGTTCAGAGATCTGCGCCGGCGCGTAATTGAGCATGCGGTGGAGGAGATCAACCGCACTGCTGATCTCGATGTGAAGGTCACCTACCAGAAGAAGGGGCGCTCGGTCGAAATGATCAGCTTCACGTTCTCTGTGAAGCCGCAGGTGCAGCAGCCGCTGGATCTGGAGCCATCGCTTGAGGACCTTCAGGCAGACTTACCTCCAGCGCAACCAGTCACTGGTGACTAGCAGCTGGCGATATAGGGTATTTTAAGTAAAAACACGTAAAAACCGTATAAATGACTTGCGGTCTGCTGTTGAAGGTATATGGTTACGCCTACAGACAACCTGAGGAGCGTGGCTATGGCTGTTGCACAGACGCAAGAAAGCTATCCGTACACCGATTTCGATTCCCTGTATCTTCCCCCTCAATTCGCAGCTGATGCTCTAAGTCTCAGCCTCCAGACGCTGAAAGCGGCAGAGCCTGATCTTGGTGTTGATATCCGGCGAATCCCGCGGGGTACGGTTTCTGCGCGTGTTTACACGCTGGCGGATATCTTCAAGATCGCAGCACTTCGCCGGGAAAAAGGGCTGACCAAGTGCCTTACCAGGCCGATCACGATTTCGGTTTACGTTCAGAAGGGCGGCACGGCCAAGACTACCTGCACCGTTAATCTGGGTCTGTCTTTCGCGTTTGCGGGCTACCGTACTCTAATTATCGACAACGACCCCCAGGGGGATGCTTCGAGCATGCTGGGGTATGACCCCGATCTCACTCCAGATGAGCTCGAAGAAATCGGCGTGCCGGCTGACCGGGCTATCGATGGCCATTTTGGGAATCTCCTGGGTGTTAGCAACATGTTCCCTCCCCTTCCCTTGGATAAGGTGGTCAAAAAGCCCTTTGGCGAGTATGGCCCCCATTTGATTCCTGCCGAAGAGTCGCTAGATGATCTAGAGGTTGCGCTAGGTGCGGCAAATAATTCGGACTTCCGTTACGCGTCGCACATCGTAAAGGCTCGCGCCGGGCAGCTGCCTGCCTGCGACTTCAGTGGCTATGACGTGATCATCTTCGATAATGCTCCGTCCGGCTCATTGCTGACGCGTAACAGTATGGTGGCTAGCGATTTTCTTGTTTGCCCTATCCGTATGGATAAGTTTTCGTTTCGAGCGCTCACTCGTCTGGCCGGTAAGCTCTCCGCCTTTCAGGAAGATTTCCAGCGGTCGCCTGAAATCGTCGCGATCCCCACAATGTTTATCAAGAATCGACCGCGGATCATGACCAACCTGGCGCGGCTCTCCGAGCTCTTCCCTGGGAAGGTTACGGACAGCAAGCTTATCTTCTCAGAGGACTACTCCAAGGCATTGGAGGATGGCGTGCCTATCCTGGCCTGGAAAGCCGGCTCGGATAACTCGCTGGGTGCGATGCGGCAGGTTTTTTCAGAAGTGCTCCAGCGCATTCGCGAAACAATTAA
Organism: Pseudomonas sp. SP16.1; assembly: GCF_052682975.1. NCBI lineage: Bacteria > Pseudomonadati > Pseudomonadota > Gammaproteobacteria > Pseudomonadales > Pseudomonadaceae > Pseudomonas > Pseudomonas sp. SP16.1. The sequence goes on along the minus strand of NZ_JBQYFZ010000002.1, from coordinate 133,706 downwards.
GTGAGCTATGCACCGTGCATAGCTGGTTAAAAAACAACCTATGCACGGTGCATGGGTGAAAAATGGATGGTGACCTATGCACCGTGCATAGGTGAAAAATCAAAGGGGTGTCTCATGCCAAAAGAACAAAGGCGGCTTGGGGTCGATCGGATGCCACAGGTTCCCTCTCCTGAGCTTCACGTACCGCCGGCTCAAATTCAGGGGGTTCGCGCCCCTGAGCGTATCCCGGCGCCGAACCTTGATGTCTCTCTTGAGGATCTTGTTGCCCGGCAGGAGGCTGTGGCTCCTGCTGCTCAGGTATCCCTGCCGGTTACTGCGCAGGGAGCCGGGACCAGAAAGATTCCTTTGGATCTTATTGATGTTTCCCCATTCCAGCCGAGGCTCGTGATCAGTGAAGAGGCTCTTGGTCGTCTGGCGGATTCAATTCAGGCGGCTGGTCGCCTGCGTAGGCCTATTTTAGTCAGGCCGATGCCAAGCGGGCGTTATGAGCTGGTGGGGGGCGAGCGTCGCTGGAGGGCGCATTATCTCCTGCATTGGGCGGAGATCGAGGCTGACGTTCGGGAAATGTCCGACGAAGAGGCAGAGCTGAATGCTGTGGCTGACAACCAGGGCGGCGAAGATCTCTGTGACTTCGAGCTGGCCAGGGCATATAACAACATCTTGCAGAAGGGTATCGAGCCCTCAATGAGTGCTCTTGCGCGGCGTGTCGGCGTGAATCAGTCAACGATCAGTCGATGCCTCGGGTATTTGAAGTTGCCGCCAAGTGTTCAGGCCCTGCTTGAGAAGAACCCAAGTTTGGTTGGTCCGAAGCAGGTTTTGAAGTTTGTGGAGCTTTCCGCCGCTAATGAGGAACTTGTCCTTGAGGCTGTCGCTGGTATCGGTGAAGGGCGGTTTACGCAAGAGGGGGCGGTGCGCTGGGTGCAGTCAGCTATCAGTGGTGGTCGTGGGGCGGGCACAGAGAGCCGGACGTTGTTTTCGAAGGGGAGACCTCTTGGAAGCATTAAAGTGACCGGAAGTAAGGTTGAGCTCTCGTGCGTAAAAGGGGTGGACTCTACAAAGCTTGCTGAGTTGGTTTCTAAATATTTGGAGACGGTTGAGTTGGGTTGAGTCTATCTCGTCGTAAAAAGCCCGGCTATGCCGGGCTTTTTATTTTCTGCATGAACTTTAAACAGATCGCCTGTTATACTATCGACATCATGTAAGAAAAGTGAGGTCGATATGTCGACGGTCGTTCTCTGTGAAAAGCCGGATCAGTCCAAGGCTCATGCCTCGCTTTTCGGCATCGCTGAAAGCGGCAGAGGGTTTTACAAGGCCAAGAACGGCTGGGTCTTCACCCATTCGATTGGGCACATGGTCGAAATGCTCGAACCGAGCAAGCTGGATCCGCGCTGGGAAAAGTGGTCTCTCGAAGATCTACCGGTTATTCCTCCGGCCTGGAAGGTCGCAGCGGTCAGTGGCAAAGCGGATCAGCTGCGCACCGTGCTCGGGTTCTTAAAAACGGCCGATGAGATCATTATCGCTACCGACTGCGGGCGCGAAGGTGAGTTGATCGGGCGTGAGTTGATTGAGTTGTCTGGGAACCGCAAGCACCGGCTTATGCGGTTCTGGTCGTCTGCCCTGGACGAGGCCAGCCTCCGTAACGCCTGGAAGTCCCTCAAGGACGGACGTGATTTCGATACGCTCTACGCGGCTGCGCTGATTCGTCAGCGATTCGACTACATGTGGGGGATGACCAACAGCCGCGGCGCGACGCTTACGCTTGCGCCGCCCAACGTTGTGTTTCCAGTCGGGCGCGTCCAGACCCCGGTTCTTAACCTGGTGGTGATGCGACACCTGGCCATCGTCAATTTCACCCCAAAGATTTTTTTCACCTTGGCTGCAGACGTTTCGACAGCTGTTGGCAATCTGACGATGACCTTTGCGCCTAAGGGTGATGAGCACCGCCTGTGGGAAAAATCCAAGGCCGATGCCTTAGCAGCAGCTGTGAACGGTGCGCGAGGGCCACTGGTCGTCAAGTCGGCCGACCAAAAGGAGTCCCCTCCGAAGTTTCCAAGTCTTTCTGATCTGCAGAAAGACTGCAGTAAGCGTTGGAAATGGACGCTCGATCAGACGCTGGAAGTCTGCCAGGCGCTGTACGACGCCAAGTATGTCTCCTATCCCCGCACCTCCTGCAACATCATGCCGGAGGAGCAGATCCCGGAGGTCCCTGGGATTCTGTCGGCCCTGGAGGCGGCCGGTTGGGCGCCTTCCTTGGCGGTCTGTGGAAGCGGGCAGCCCGTGTTCAGAAAGGATCGCATCAAGCCTGAGGCTGAGATCCAGAAGGATTTCGATCACCACGCCATTCTGCCCACCGCGTCAGTGCCGAGCGGGCTCGCGGGAGACGAGAAGAAGCTCTATCAGCTCATCGTTCTGTATTACATGCGCGCTTTTGCGCCGGACTATGAGTTCAACCAGGTCGATGTGACCATGCCTGCAGGCGGCATTCTCCTTAAAGCCACCGGTATCACGCCGTTGAAGCAAGGCTTCAAAGCGCTTGAAGCGAAGCCAGAAGAAACGGATGACGACGAGCCTGCTGAGAAGAACGACGGGAAACAAAAACTCCCCCCGGTTACCGATGGCATGGAGGCTTTAGTCGAGAAGGTCGATGTGAAGCAAGGCCAAACCCAGGCGCCTCCTTACTACACCGAAGGTACGCTGCTGGAAGACATGATCAGCGTCCACAAATTCGTGACCAACCAGGATCAGCGAGCTCGCCTGAAGGAAACGTCCGGTCTTGGGACCGAAGCGACTCGCGCATCGATTATCAAAGAGTTGCGCAACCGAAAGCTGATCGTCCAAGGGCCGGGGAAAGGCAAGATCGATTGTTCAGACAATGCGATCATGCTCATCCAGTCTCTGCCGGATATCTTGCGTGATCCAGGGCAAACCGCCATCTGGGAAGACTACATGGATCACGTACGGCATAAGCGCATCACCTTCGAGGCCGCCATGAAGGCTGCCGAAGATGCAGTGCGCAAATGCGCAGCTTATTTTCAGCAGCGAGGCGTGAATCAGGAGCGAGCAGAGGCATCCAAGCCGATCTTGGAGTTCAACGGGCATGCAGCCAATTGCCCTGCCTGCGCGAAGCCCATGGCCTACATCAAGACTGGCCGCTTTGGTCCGTATTGGGGCTGCACGGACAGAGATTCTTGCAAGACAAGCCTTCGAGCTGCGGCTGATGGAAAACCCATTCCCAAAGCGGAGGTCGTCAAAGGCGACATCTGTCCCAAGTGCCAGAAGAGCCACCTGGTTATCCGCCAGGGAGCGAAAGGGCCGTTCTGGGCCTGCTCGGGATTCCCGAAGTGCAAGCACACAGTGAACATCGAAAACCCGGCGTAAGCGGCTTGACGCTATGCATTCATATACACTAATGTAAACACGGAGTAAGCGAGATGAGTCAGCGAAGCCGAGAGGTCCTGGTCAACATCTTGTGTGGCTCGATGTCCGGCATGCGTCCGGCTACCGAGCAGGAGCGCGAGCAGTATCAGCGCAACACGCAAACGAATTTTGACCTGCTGGTTGTAGGTAATACGCCAGCGCTGCAGGATGCGCATGTGTCGCGAGCTGGGCATGCAGGCGCTTTCGATTTTGATCGCGTCAAGCGCTACGAGTCTGCTTGGCACGAGATGAAAGGACGTGACCTGCAAGGCGGCACGTCGCTCAGCGAGCTGTACCCGGGGCGCGCAGTCAGTGATCCGTTCGTTGCGAAAGCTGTTGATGTCATTCGCCAGCATGCTCCGCAGTACGCCGGCAAGCTGATGCTCCACGGTTCGGCGTTTCCTTCGATGGCCATCGACATGGCCTCGGATTACATCGATCGAGCGACCTTCGATGACAAGACGCTTTCGGTCGAGGCTGCCAAGAACATTCAGATGTTCCTGACCGCCATGAGTGTGAGCAATGAGCAGGAGCATGTGCGCGACTTCGTGGCATCGTCTCCGGCTCAGTTGCGTGAGATGCGATCCGCACTGGATCGCGAGTTTTCAGCGTTTGAGTCGACTACGATTCAGACTCTGGTGGAAGAAATCGATCTGTCTCAGACTCCCTTGCCAGGCTAGGGAGCCTGGCAAGGGGTAGGGGATGAGTAACGCGAAGCTCGGAAGGATAATGGACCGAATAGCCCTCGGCGGCCTCGCCGGGGCTTACGCCCATTGTTTCGCGCACTATGGCGACCATCGCCGGGCGATGCAGATGACGTGCAAGGCTGCTATCCGGGCGGGTTACCGCCCAGCCGCTTGCTGGGTCAGCGCCGCGATGCTGGCCGCGGGGCGGCCGACTCATACGGTTGCATTCACAAAAGGCTCATCCCCATCCTTCTTGATCGTCATGGCCGGTAGTGTCGGGATCGATTACGAGCTCGATGTCATGTTTGATCCTGAGACCGGCGCTCCTGGTTGGAGGCTCATTGAGGGCGAGGCCGAGGAGCTGTATCGCAGTTGGGCGCAGACTAAAGAAGCCGACGACATTGACTACGCCATCGCTTGCTGACCACTACCCTGCCTCGAAAATTTTTTCTCAAACCCCTTGAACTTCTTTTCTGTTATGCTTTCATATATACAAAGGCACAACGGAAGGCGATAGCCGCCGAGCCTACGGATCAAGGAGAACGATGATGAAAAAGATGAAGCTGATTGCGCTGGTAGGGGCTCTGGTCGTGTCTGTCGCCGCTGTGCTGGGTTGCACCGGTCAGAAAACCAATGAGGTCTGGCCTGAGAAGTGGGATGCCGAGGCTACCGCCTACTTCAACGCGAATGTGCCTCCGCTGAAGAATCTGCCTGGCAAGGTCTACCACTTCCAAGTCGTGAAGTATGAGAAAGGGAAAGGCGAGTTCTTCGCCAACTCGCTCTACATCGATGGCAAGCTCGTTGAAAACGATCTGCCGAACGCCAGCCACAAAGTGGGCGGTGTTTCTGCCGATCAGCTCGAAGGCGTACACATAGTCTTTACCGCAGAAGAGGGCTACAAGGTGGCTACCAAGTACGAGTTTGCCGACTCGATACACAAGGCCGTCGCAAACACTCTCCCTGTGTTTTTCAAGGACTATCTGTAAGTAAGGGCAATCAATGAGATCAGATGTATCTGGTATAGAAGGGCGCACCGAATAGGGCGCCCTTTTTTATTGCCGCGAGGAAACCCGCCAGGTTTGGTGCAACGCCCCAAGCTGAGGCAGCGCGCTGGCGATGCCGCGTGCCTGAACCCAAGCTGCCAAACGCAGCGAGAGCTCATCGCAGTAGTTCATCAGCGCCTGGTGTAAAGCGTTGCCGGGGATGACCTGATGCGCATCGATGGATGCCCCCAGGGCCAAGAGGCCGCGACAGCAGCTGCGTCATGCAAGAGCTTGCTCATGTTGGGCCCCTCGATGATTGAGGCGCCACTGCTTGCATGTCACGACTGATCGTAATTTCCACCGGGTTTCCCATCCGGAGAGACGGCTTAGCATAACGCCCCTTCACGCAAGCTCCCGTGGTCGACTGAACCAGGAGAACGCCGCACGGGGAATGAAAAAGGGAGCCATCGGCTCCCTTGTTCGACTTCTGGCAGTTGCCGAGGATCAGCCACCACCCTCTGGTGTCTGGCGAGGATTCTGGCCGGGGCTCACCATCCGGCGAATCAGCGACTGGGTTGCGATCGAGAGCGGTGCCTTCACCATGCTGCTGACACCTCCCATGACGCCTTGGGCTGTGTTTTCGTAAGGGTTAAGGCCAGGCTCGGAGAACGAGATCATGTTGAGCACGGTGCGAGGGAAGTTGGTGATCAGGGATGCAGAGGTCATGCACACCGACCAGAACAGCATGCAGGTGAGCAGAACCATCATGACCGAGCCAATGAGCAGGCCTGCGATCGCGTCAAAGGGCTGGCTCAGATCTGCGGCGCCGTTGTCCATCAGACCCCACAGACCAGCCATCATGGTGTTGACGATCGGCAGGCCGATGCTGGTGATGGTCACCGCGGCGGCCAGGCCACCCACGGCCAACGCTGGGTAGAACCCGATGAAGATGAGCGTGTTCCAACCCTTGCCGGCCATTTGGGACGTGTGCTCTTCGCCCTTTGGCGCTGCCTGAGCGGCGCCCCATAGCGTCACCCCGAAGAACGCAGAGGCGACAAAGGTCAACCAGCTGATGACGCCCATGAGGCCGAAGATGGCGAATACGACCGGCAGGACGTAGCCAATCATGGCGCCGGCGATCAGCAAGACAACGCCGATCATGAACAGGGCCTTGGTCATACCGCCGTTGCCCTTGGTTGCCTTGCTTGCGATCCAGGAGAGCCCGCTGCCGCTGATGAACATCAGGCCAGTACCTGCTAGCTCTCGGCCGAACGCCGAGACCGTATAGAGGTTGGCCTGGGAGGGGTCTTTGCCGAGAATGTCCAGCCCCAAGAGATCGATCAGGTCTGTAGAGTCGCCCTTGTCCTCCAGCTCGCGTTCGACCTTGTTCATGGTCAGCTTTGTGAGATCGTCGCCGACGGTCAGATCGGCGAGGCTGCTGGTGGGGTAGAGCTTCGAGGTGCCTTCCGAGGCGTAACTCTGGGCCCGGGTGAAGTCGTTCGCCGCGCGAAGCACGAAAGTGCCTCCCATCATCCAACCCCATTCCTCCAGCGACGCGAAGAACTGCTCCGACTCGGCCAGGAGGTTGGACGCGATCGTCTGCTTGATGACGTTCTTCGCGGTGGCGGTGTACCACTCTACTTCCTTCTGCAGGTAGGTCTGAGCTGCGGCCGCGAGAGCTGCCTCTTCAGTGGCGCTCTGGTTGTTCTTTACGCCCAGGTGTCGACTGAGTTGCGTCTGAACGAGTCGTTGCCACATTTGGCGTTGTGCCGCGGCTAGTCCTTGAGAGATAGACTTATCGTTGGCTACGCGCAGGGCCATCTGTTCATCAGAGCAAACGATCGAGGCGGCGAAGCCGGAAGTCCCGCCCCATTCGCAGAGGAAGTTCTCAGAGCCCATCTCTCCACCAACAGTCCCTTCGCCAGCGTCTTCCTCAATGCTGCTATCGGTGTGCTTGATTGCTGCTGCAATGGCGTCGGTGGGTGGAATCAACGGGATGGCGGTATTGTTCAGGATCTCGTTGATGAACGGATCCGTGGCACTGGATGGGCCATGGTAACCAGGTGCGCTGCTGTCGGTGTACTGACGACGCCAGGCGCCTTCCGCGAGGCGCGTGGCCAGCTCGGTAGCGCTGATGCCAGGGAGGCGATCCTGAGGGTTTTTGTGGACGTAGTACCCGGTCGCGGTGGTGGCCAGGGTCAGCCAGTTGCCGATCATGGCCTTGGCTTCTGGCTTGTTTACCGAGATTTCGTACCGCGGCTCATTGAACAGGTTGTAGGTGTGCATGAGCTTGAAGCTTTGGGTCTGGGCATCATCGCCCCATCCGCTGCCGCTCTTGGCGATACTCGCTATGAGATGGTGGCCAGGCGTGAGCACGATTGCCTGGCCGCCGGCGCTCGATACAGGGATCACCGGTGCGCAGAGGGTTAGAGCTACCACCACGCGAAGTGGGTAGAAGAATGCCTCATTGCCGTCTCGGGCGCCGAAGAAGTTGCCGTTCTGGCGAAGCCGGAAGATGCCCAGGAACATTGCCCAGGAAGCCAGAATTCCGAAGCCGGTCAGGCCGACGATGGAGAAGTAGCTGGCGAAGATTGTGAGGGGGGTGACCTCGGTGGTTCGGAGTCCGGCCATGCCGGCGATCTCGGACGGGTCGAACATCCATGATCCGAAGAGCCAGAGCAGGACCAGGGTAGAAAACGAGTTCATGCCGGATCTCCTTCAGTCTTGGCAGGTGCCCGTCCTTCCCGCAGCTTGTAGTTTTTCGGGAGCGGGATCGGCAGCAGCAGGGCGGGCTGCTGCAGCATGATCTTCACGAATGCTGGGATGGTGACCACGCGCTGCTCACGAGCGGTGTACAGCTTGTGGAGGTTGGTGATGTAGACCATCAGCAGGACGTTGAGCAGCATGATGTTGCCGATGAGGGCCATGGGGATGGTGTAGTTGGCTGCCACCATTCCTATGCCTACTGCCAGGCCCATGAACAGGACATAGCTGAACCAGTAGGCGAGGGTGTAGCGGACCCGTACCGACTCTTCGGTGATCTTGGCTGTGGTGATGAGCTCGTCCCAGAAGCGCTCCGGATCGGATGACGCAATCTTCAGATCTTCTTTGGCCTGGGCCCGGTTGAAGCGCAGCATGCCCTTGAAGTTTCTCAGCGCCCACCCCGAAACCGACGCCATGGACGCCACTTCTTGTACTGCCATCTTGGTCGGGGTTACCCCACTGATCCACCCGAGAGCCTTGAGAGTCTTGGATTTCGGTTTGGCGGGGGAGGGCGCGTTCGCGGTGGCCTCATTTACGTTCGAGTTGCTCATGAGGGCTCCTTACTGCCGACCAGAGTTGCTGATGAGGGCGCCGATCTGCTTGCGGTGATCTTCTTCGCGCTGTGCCACCTGGATTGCCAGGAGGCGACGGGTCTCGACCATTTCCTTGAAGATGTTCAGGAGCAGCTGGTTCTGTATCTGCTGCTGGACCAAGGCGTCGCGTGAGATGCCCCCGGTGCCGGACATCGCGTTGATCTCTTCGATGGTGGGGGAGGCGAACAGGCGCTGGTAGGCTGTGATCTGCGCATCCATCTCCTCGCTGATCGAGGAGCCAATGGCCCCTTCTACGGCAGACATGCGGAAGTTGTAGGTGTCGATCTCCTGCTGCAGAACCTCGCCGACATCGGTGTTCTTGATTGACTCAGGGGGCTGCGGGGCAGGCTTGCGGCCGCTGGCGACTGCGGTTGCCAGCTCGATCTGAGTCTCCGTGCAGCTCATGGGGGTGGATCCGTTGTCCAGGTCCTTCTTGCCCACCGGTGGGAGCATCCGCGGATCGCAGGCCGGCGTGATGTTCTCCTTCACCTGACGGTTGTGGCGGGCAGTGAACTTAGCGGGCTCGCGGATGGCCTCGGCCGAGTTGTACTTGTTGTACATGTTCGTTTGCCGGCTGTACGTCTTCTGGGTGACAGCTTTGCCGATTTGCGTCGCGAGAACCTGATCTTCCTGGCAGAAGGTGGACGCCTGCTGATCCTTCTGGTTCTGCTGGTTATAGATGTCGACCTGGCCGTTCATGATGGCCCGGGCGTTTGCCTCGGACTCCACCTTGATGGTTTGCTCGGTCGACTTGACAGCCTCTTCCACATTGCCCAGGCCTTCCTCGGTTGTCTGGGTGAGGATCTGCTGCTGCAGGAGCTGCATGATGGCCTGCTGGAGAATTGCCAGGAGAGCCGCAGTGTCCGTCATGGCGTAGGCCTTCACCGGCGCAAAGAGAGGCACCGACGCGAATATGGTTGCGACTAGAAGTTGTTTGATCCGCATTTTCTGTGACTCTCCTAGATACGGGTGTGGCAGCCTGTGAATGCTATTGTAGTCCCAATAGTACAATATTTTGTATCTGTAGAATCTATGGTATGCGCCGTGCCGGCGCAATGTAACGCACAGGGTTAGCCCAATCCGCTCTAAGGTGGTCTTATGCGGGGTGCCGGTTGGCATATAGAGAAAGGGGATTTGCTTGCTTGGCCCTTGGTTTGGCCAATGTTATAGTACCGAGTATCCGGGACTATAGGCTTCGGGGTTGGCCCAGCCTGATGGCGGGGGTTGCCGTAGAAATGATGCGGAGAGAGGTTCGCCTAATGGCGAATTTGGCAGGCGCTGGTCAGGCCTTCTACCCGCTCAATCAGGCCCCACCAACTGAAGAAGTCTATCACGTATGGAGTAGCGCAAAGGCCCGTCGGGTTTTTCTTATTGCGTTGCGCCACGATAATTCCGACTACAGTGATCGTCGGTTAGGTGGCTCGATAGCCGCCGGCGATCAGATCGAAGTTTGCCTGCAGGTGGTATAGGGAGTCGTGCAATGAAACCGATCCGGTGGCTGAACATTGAGGCCTATGGCGCCACGCTTGAGATGTGGCGTAACGCAGCGGGGAAGTTCTTTTTCGTTGCGTTGGGCGGAACTGAACAAGCCAAGAAGGCCTTGCTTGAGCTGGGAGGCAAGCAGGGCTACTTCTTTAACCGGTCGATCCTGGCTATCCACTTTCCTCCGATTGCTGATCAGGCCTCGGCGGCGGCTTGGTTGGAGAAGCTGCCGAAGGCATTCCTGGAGGATCGTGCTCGCCCGTCGGTGCTGTTGGTGAGCCCGGGCCCGGATGGCACCTTCAGCGAAGCCGCGAAGGCGGCCGCTGTCGAGCGCTACAAGAGCTGGTCCGAGCGGGCCCTGGAGCTGGAAGCCCAGGAAGCGCTTGATGTGGCGGACGAAGATTTCGATCTGCCGGGTTTCGCTGATGACGTGCCCGCGGCGGCTGCCACGGCGCTTGAGCCTGTTGCTTCTCAGCCGGCTGAAGAGGTTGTCGCCGAGGTCCCAGTCGAGCAGCAAGTCGAAGATGCCTCGCCGGCACCTGCTGAGCCCCAAGCCCTAACTGCAGCGACTCCCGCACCGGCGAAGTCGGCCGTCGAGCAGTTCGTGGACGCTATCCACGCCGGCGATGACCGTCCTGTTCTGCAGGGCGGCTACCCCACTATGCCTGACGCCGCAGAGCTTGCCAGGATCGAGGAAATGGGGGCGTCCGCCGCCATTATCATGTCTCCCTGGTTGGATGTGTTCCGCGAAGTCCTCAATCGGATGCCAGAAGACTCCCAGTCCGTCCTTTTCTTGCTCGGCGCGTCGCGCGATCGCCTCATGGCGAGTGCAAACCAATTCTTGGCAGAGAATCCGGGGTTCCCCTTGATTTCTGCTGTATGGGGAAGCTCCAAGGGCGATAGCCATCGCCTTGTTCTGTTTGTTGATGCCACTCTCCCTCCGGATCGGCACGTTGCTGTCCTCAATGAGGATCTGCCCAGCGTCGGTAGTGAGCGCGAGATGGGACTGTTCCTGAATACTCTGTGGAGAGACGTGTATGGCCAAGAAAACGAAGTTGTTCTGGTTGCTGCCGGTGTTTCAGAACCAGGAAATGCTCCTGACGTTCGGCCTGGTGCTCAACGAGACGGAGCACAACGAGTTCATGGAGCGCCCGAGTTGGGGGCGGTGGAAGGAGCTGCTGCAGCGGGATCTGGCGGCGCAGCTGGAGCGCGCACTGTCGCAGGGGCTGATGAGACCCAGCGACCTGGAGGAGTTCGCGGCGCAGAGTCTCGGGCGCAGCAGCCTGGCGTTCATGCCGGGGAGCCAGATGACGCCGGCGATGCTGGCCGAGCTCCTGCTGGCTCGCGATCTGTCACCGGAGAGCCCGGCGGCGCTGATCGAGAGTTGGCTGTACGCGGCGATGAACGGGGACTCGGCGCAGATGGCGCAGATCGTGGAGGCCGCGCTGGAGCGCTACCCGCAGGACGAGATGGACATCGAGAAGCTGACCAGCCTGTCGCCGGTGGAGCGCCTGCAGCGGCTGGAGGCGGCGATGAGCTGACCCCAGTTGAAACAGGGGATCCCGAGGATGTTGATCTGGCGGGCACCGTTCTCTCGGCGGAAGATGAAGAGCGCGTCCGGGCCGAGATTGAGGCGCGCCGCGCAGAGCGTCGCCGCGGCATGGATCTCAACTTCGAGGAGACCTCTGGCCGTGTGAATTATCTGCCGCGCAGTGCGCTGCGAGAGCAGGGCACGATGGTTCCTGCAAACATGGCCAGCGCAATCGGCTCTGCGCTTGATCGCTTGGTCCAGCGCCATGGTGACCTTGATGCATTCGTTGCTCGGCAGCTTGGCTTCGACTCGCCTGCTGATCTCGATGGCCGGTTGTACGCGGAGCAGGTAGATGCGGTTGCGCTGGCCCTGGATGCTTTCTCGCGTGACCGTAACATGGTCCTCGGTGACCTGACTGGTATCGGGAAAGGGCGTGTACTGGCGAGCGTGCTGCGCTACGCCTACCTGAACGATATGCCGACGGTCTTCATCACCAAGGATCAGACCCTGTACAACTCCATGGCGCGCGAGATGGCTGTGCTTGGAATGAGCGAGTTGGTCGACAGAAGCCGCATGCTGATCACGACCACTGGGGTTGGCATCGAGAATGATCAAGGTGAGCAGATGTTCCCCGGCCGTAGCGGAGAGGAACTCACCCAGGTCTACGAATCTGGCGCGCTTCCGGCAGGTATCCGCGTGGTATTTACCTGCCATTCCCAGCTGATGACGCCGGCTGACGCGCCGCGCGTGGAATGGCTGCGCGCAATCGCCCATGACGCCCTTGTGCTTGTTGATGAGTCTCACCTCTCTGCAGGTGTCGATAGCCTTTGCGGGCAGAACCTGCGCGCTATCCGCGATGCAGCTCGCCATACGTTGTTCAGTTCGGCTACTTCCGCCAAGGAAGGGAAGAACCTGAGCCTGTATGCCGGCACCGACCTGTCGCTGCTGGGTAGTGCCCATCACATCGAAGAGATCCTGCGCAAAGGCGGGGCCGCGGCAATGGAAGCAGTGCCGATGATGCTGGCCCAGGAGGGGCAGTACATCCGTCGCGAACATGACATGTCGCGCGCTGAGTACCGTGCACCGGAAGTGCCCCAGGAGTATGTGCCGGCCATCCGCCAGAACATGGATGCCCTGTCTGCTGCGCTCCGGGCGCTGCTTGAGCTTCAGGTTGTGGTAACGGGTTACACCCAGGACATCAACCAGAATGACTACTTCGTGCGTCAGCGCGAGGCTCAGGAGCGCCGGCGCCGCGGCCGTGAACAGATGGGGCTGAGCAGCATGCATTTCAGCTCCACGTTGCACCACTTCAGCCAGCAGGCCCTTCTGGCGGTTCATGCGGACTTCTACGCTGACCTGGCAATTCAATCTGCCCGAGAGGGCAACAAGCCCACTCTCGTCCTGCAGAGCACGATGGAGTCCATCCTCGCCGAAGTCGTCAAGGTTCTGGTCGATAACAACGTGCAGCCGGACGGGGCTGAAGTTGAGATGAGCTTCGCCAGTGTGCTCCGCCGCATGGCCAAGAAGATCACCGAGATCAACGTTGCATACGGTGGCGGCAATCATGCGTTCAACCTGCAAGAGCCCCGTGTGAACCTGCAGGGCCGCGGGCTTCCTGAGCAGATGCAGATCCTGCTTGCCGGCCGCCACCTGGAGGCCAACGTGAATGTTCGCGGTGTCCTGCAGGAGTTTGAAGCAGCCCTGGCGCGGATCCCGAACGAGATCCCGGTGTCGCCGATCGATTACATCTGCGACAAGCTGCGGGCAGCCGGCTATGAGATGGGCGAATTGACCGGCCGTCGCTGGAAAGTCAACCAGGTGCGACCGGGCGTTTATCAGGTTCAGCGCCGCCGTGACTCCTCGAAGCGTGATCGCCAGCGCGTGATGAACGCGTTCAACAGCGGCGAGACGACCGGGATCATCATCAACAAGGCGGGGGCAACCGGCATTGATCTGCATGCCGACCATCGTTTTGCTGACCAGCGCCCGCGCGACATGATTGTCCTGCAGGCCGATGACGACATCTATGTCTTCCAGCAATCGTTGGGACGCGTTTTCCGGGCAAACATGGTTGTGCCGCCGCGCTACACCCTGCCGGGCTCTGCTGTGCCTGTTGCCGTGCGCTCGATGGCAATCATGCGTCGCCGGTTGAGCAACATGATGTCGCTGACCCGCGGCTCGCGTGATGCTGAGGTCGGTGGTGGTATGCCGGACCTCTTTAACTGGGTGGGCTGCGAAGCGGCCATGAGCTATCTGCAGGACAACCAGGGCGTGGCCGATGTGATCGGCATCAACCTCGGGGTTGAGGCCGCGAAGCTGCAGGATCAAGGCGGCGATACCGGTTTGGCTGCCCGTGTCACCGCGATGGGTTTGCTGCTGCCCTGCGATGTTCAAGACGCGATGATGGACGGTCTGATTCGGGCGTACGAGAGCAAGCTGGAGGATCTTGAGCGCCGCGGGATCAACCCGTTCCGCAGCCGCCACCTGGATATCAAGGCGCGCGTGGTGAACGAAGTCGTTCTTCACCCGGCTACCGGCGATTCTGTGTTCGAGGGGGCTGTCTACCTGAAAGAGTTGGCCTACAACGAAGAACTGCCGCCGCTCACGCCTGAGACCGTGAACACCATGATCGTAGCTGGCCGAGAGGCCTTGAGCATGGAGCACGGAGCTACTCGGAACTGGTCTCGCTTCCCGCTGGCCGAGGTCATGCCGGAGGTGACCCAGCGCATGGAAACGCGCATGAACAACCTGCGCGATCTGTTCGCCGATCGTGGGGCCGGCGAGACCATTGAGGATCTTGCGAACGCTCGCCACGAATCATTCGCCAGCCGCGCAGCCCGTGACTACATGGGACTTCGTTCGCTAGCTGGACGCATCAAGCTGGGTGCACACCTGAGCTTGCGGCTTGATTCGGATGCGGCGATCGATTTCCACGTCGTTGGGATTGAGCCTCCTACCTGGGCGCAAGACCTGCACAGCCCGTATGAATGGCGTCTGATGTTGATCAGCAAGGACCAGAACATGCGTCAGGCGCGAGTTCCCCTGAGTCTGCTGCTCAACGAGGCTCGCGAGCTGCAGAGAACGGCATTCCTGGCTGAGCCCGACGCCGACCCGCAAGAGTTCGTTGTAGGCTGGGAATCTCTGGCCGCTGCAATCAGCGATCCTGCTCGTGATCTCATTGACGACCAGGGACAGATCCAGCCTGAGGCACTGGCTGAGTACGAGAACCTGCCACGCGGCAGCATTGAGATGCGACGCCATGTTCTCTCTGGGAACCTGCTGAAAGCCATCATGATGGCCGGGGAGTTGCACAAGGGGCTGCCGGCCACCTACACGCTGGCCAACGGTGCGCGTGAGTTTGGCGTGGTGATGCCGTCGAACTTCGACGAGATCAAGTTGCTGCGGATGCCGTTGACCATGACCGCCACCGATGATGTTCAGGACTACCTGGCTCACCGGCTGCAGTCCCATGTACGCGTCAGCGTCTACATGAACCTCAAAGACGTGAATCTGCCGGGTGTCCCGAGCAAGGATGCCGAACAGGCTCGGACCGATCTGAACAGCAACTACTACCTGGAGGCAACTCGCGGGAGAGGGGGCGCCGAGGTGAAGATCGTGGTTCCGCGCGCCAAAGGGCGCTCCGGCTGGCTGGTAGCGGATGAGGGTGTTCGCGAGCTGACCCAAGGGCGTGAATGGGTTCGGGTTTCCAATGACCTCGCGATGACCTTCACGATGCGCGACGGCCAGTTCCCGGCAGAGCTTCGGGCTGTCGTTGACCGCCTACTGGAAGTGGGCGTGACATTCCGCACCCCGAGCACCGATAGCCGGGCCCGCGAGTGGGTATTGGAGCGCGCTGCAGCCCAGGAGCAGGCGCGGCGCATCGACAACCAGTTTGATGGGAGGGCTCTGGCATGAAGGGCCAAGCCATTTTCAAGCTGATGAGCCAATCCCCGCGGCTGCCTAAGCCGTGGGAGGCTTCCTACCAGGAGGCTCAGGACTTCATTGCTTGGGCCGATGCGATCCCGGACAGCACCTCGCGCGCATTGCTGCCGATGGTATGGGCGGTGAAAGACAAGCTGGCCTACCAGGATGGTGGTGGCCTGAACGGCTACCTGAAAGAGCGCGGCATGTCCAAGAAGGGTTGGAAAGCGCTCAACAGCCTTTCGGTTGAGCAGACCGCCGACGCGTTCTCCTATTTCCGCGCCCGGGGCGAGCAGGCCTGGCCACTTCGTCTGGTGCTTCCTGCAGAGACCGCCCGGGATGCTGCTGTGGACGTTTCCGCGGCACTGCTGATCGTGCTGGCGGATGCCGAAATCTCTTTGGAAGGCATTCATGCGCCCTACGACGAGGATTGGAAGCTGATGATCCGCGCACTGGCGGCCGAGGTCGCTGGAAAGGCGCTGGCGTGCTGCCCTGCTGTGGCGGCTGACGCGATCCTGGTTCGTGATTACCTCACCGGTGGTGATGCCGACATCTCTCCTTCGACCAGCTGGTCGGAGATGGTCGACCTCGCTCGTGAGTGGTTGGTTGAACTGCAGCACGAAGAGGCCGGCTACGTCCCGGAACCGGCTGCGCAGGCCCCGGTCAGTCGGGCAGTTCCAACACCTGGTGGAGAAGATCGATTGCTGGATGCGCAGACCGGTGTGGCGGTAGTCCGCCTGCTGCAGTTCTCCGAGTTCCGGCAGGAGTCGGACCTGATGAACCACTGCATCGGCCGCAGCAACCATTATTTCAACAAGCACATGGAGGGCACCGGAGCCTTCTACAGCTTCCGTGAGCCTGGTGTTGAGCGTCCCCTGGCGACTCTGGAGCTGTCCGTTTCGGACGGGGAATGGCGGATCTGCCAATGCCGCGGTCCGTTCAATGGTGATCCGGGCCCTGAGTGCCACGATCTGGCGAACAGGTTGCTCGAAGCACATCAGCTGGGCGGAGAAATGCGCAAGGCCAGTTACGAGGTTGTTGCGCAGGCTGTCGGACAGCACCTGGAGTTGGAGCAGACCTCTACCCGTTATTTCTGATGGGCTCGCTGCTGCTCTCCGGCGGCGAACCATCGAAAAATTTCGAAGTCTCGCAGGAGTGAAGATGCGCAAAAGCCTCCCCAAAGACGGTGCCCCGGCGGCCGAATTTATTGAACGGGTGCTGCAGTGTGCTGCAGCTGCTGGTATTGAGCGGGGCGCTTTCGATGACTGGATCGAGGAGCGAAACCTGCCCCACCTCGTCGGTGGTGAGTTGCGCGACCAAATGTCGGCTCTGTTGCAGGCTGGGGTGTCTGAGTACGAGGTCGCCGACCATCTTTGGCCAGGCCGGCCGTTGGAGGTCGTAGAGGGCCGGTTGCTGGATTTTGATGAGCAGTGGGAGGCGGCCGGCTTCGAGGTGACCAGCACCGGGGGAGGGTGCTGGGCCGCGCGGAAGGAGGATGACCGTTATTCGTGGCTGATCAGTCTCACAGACCAGCATGAAAGCAGAAATCCGAACCCCGCCCGAAAGCTGTATGTCTCGGTATATGGGGCCGATTCGGGAGAGTACCTTGGCTTGCAGGCGACAGCTGAGAATCTCACTGCCGCCCTCGCGCAGATTCACGCATGGCAGGAAAGCTTGCTGATTCAGCCGGCAGAACCAACTCAACCCTGAGGCTTAGTCCTTAGGTGTTTAGTCTTGACCAAATAGGCACATGTGCCTATTGTGTGGCGTAAACACCTCTGGAGCAGCACAAGTGCGCGAGCGAGATCCCCTCAAGCATCACTATCGGCTCAAGCGGCCATGCTCGAACTGTCCCTTCTTGAAAGAGGGGGCCATTGAGCTCGCTCCCGGCCGGCTGGATGGAATCATCGAGCAGCTGACCTCCGATGATCACTCAACGTTCCCGTGCCATAAGACGGTTCACTGTGCGCGGGGCGGCGAGTGGAACGAGGAGGGCGAATACTCTCCGTCTGGCCACGAGTCGATGTGTGCCGGCGCTGCCGCCTATCTGATGAAACACAGGCGTCCGACCGTTGGGATGAGACTCGCGTTTGTGAGCGGAGCTGCAAGTCCCAGTGACTGGGACGATGTTCATTCCTTGGTGACTGACTGAAATGGGGGCTGGCGTGAAGAGTGCTCAGAAGGCGGCCATTGCCGCTGCTAACGCAATCCTCGCACAGGCGGGCCTGCCACTGTACAAGGTGAAACCGAGCCTTGTTGTCGAGGCTCCTGGTCTTGTAGCGCCAATCGATCTGGCACGCTTGGTGAAGGTTTCGCCATCGCCATTCCTTACCCAGTGGGAGGTGGCTGGAGGCGGGCGCAAATGGAACGGCCGTATCGGCCGCCATGTAGCAGTGCTGGAGGTCACAAATGCTCGCAGCTATGGAATCTTGCTGCAGTTTGCCGATGGAGATATTCAAGCCTTCCATCCGCACGATCTTTTCCCGTGGCGTGGGGAGCCTGTGCAATTCGAGGAAGGTGCGGCGGCGGTTGTGTAGCCGCTGAGTGCGCTCAGGGCTTCGGTGCCATCGCCAGCCACCGCTGGAAACCGGGGCCGTACTTCAGGCTTTTCTCCTGAACCAGGCCCGCATAGCTGTACATGCGCCGCACATGAGTGTCTGTCCGCGGGTTCTCGCCGGCGTGATAGCAGCCGATCGCCATCCAGGCGTTGTTGTTGAACTTGTTCAGGCACCTGCGCATTATCCAGCCGCTCACCCACAGGTTCTTGCAGCCATCCCATTGAAGGTCTTTTGCCGTCACTCCGTACGGCGCCAATGTCGCCAGCCAGATGCTGTTGACTTGGCCTGGGCCGTAGTCGACTGAGCCATTGCTATTCCTGCTGGCTGTCCCTACGCGACCATTCTCTTGACCAAGGATCCCGACGATGAGCGTCGCCGGGATCTGGTAGCGCTGAATGGTGGCCACCACGCATTGCTGCGGGATCTCGCCGGCAGCGATTGCCGGGGGTAAATCAAACATTGGAGCTGGTGACCACGGCAGGCAAGGCGAATAACGGGATGCTGCTGCGCACCGCGGCCACTGCTTCCTCCAGGCTCTGGTAGGGGTAGGCCTCCTCGGAGAACAGTTGGCAGAAGCTCGCGGCGACTTCCCAGGTGGGCATCTCGACAACCAGTCCACGGCGAAGGTCCACGGTAGCGTAGCCGTTGTCAGTGGGCTCGTGGATCAGGAAGCGCTCGCCCCATCCCCAGCCGCCGGTCCCCGTTGCCAGGAGAAGGGTGCCGGCAGGCAGCTTTAGAAAGTCTCCCCACATATCCAATTCGGAAGGGCGGATAGCCGTGAAGGTGAACCCAAGGGAGCCGAGCTTGATCTCGACGGCGTTGTCCTCTGGGCGTAGTTCAGGGATAGGCATCGATGCGACCGCTTTAATAGAGTGATTGCGCCAATATAGCGTAGCGCGGCGTCGCGATCAAAGCGTCGAGGAAGTTTGACGGCACGGCCCGCCGAATGGATACTTTGAGCCAGAAATAGGCGTTTTATGCCATCGAGTATTCAAAAGGATATAGGAGCATCGCCATGCGCGTGACGCGAGAGGAACTGGATCAGGCGTTGAATCAGGTGCGGGCGGTGTTCACGCCGGAAGCTGTTGACCGCCTGCGGGAAAACGATCTGTTTCCGGAGGCGCTGCATGAATTGCAGGCGCAGGCGGGTAACGATATGCGCGTGCTCGCGATCTTCCACCAGGTGGTTGCAGGCGCAGTCGCAGTCGTGAACATGGCTATCCGCAAGGACCGCGAAGCGGGTCTGGTCACGTCCTTCGTTTCCCAAGCGAACTTGATCCGCGCGGGCCATGTGCGCGGGAACCTCCACAACCAGGAAGCGCTGCGGGACCTTTTCCCCGCGCTGGATGAACAGTATGGGCCAGCGGATGCCGAGGCGTTGCGTGCGGGTATTGCAATGCATCTGGCGAGCCGCTTCTTCCGGCCGGAAGGCGAGGAAAGCCCCCTGCATGAGCAATTGCTGCGCACCGCAGTCTTGCGCGCTGCCGAGGTCGAAGGTGAACTCATTCAGGCCTTCCAGGCGCCCGCGGTTGCGCGTGAGGAGGTAGGTGTCGACGAGATGCTGATCGCGGTGAATGCTTTGCAGGAGGTCACGGACGGCGCTCAACTCCCTCTGCCGCGGGGGCTCATGATGATCGCCCAGGGCGCCTGCGAGTTTAATGTAGGCCTGACGCCCATCTATCAGGTGATTCAAGACCTGTATCCGGAGATCGATGCGGCCGGCCTGAATGCGATCACCGAGCGCACGTTGGCCTATCTGCACCAGTTCAACGGCCAAGTGGTGAACCAGGTGTTTCAGGAGATCGGCAACGACTGGCTGCAGCAGAATGCGCTGGAGTACCTGAACGCCCGTGACGGTCACGAGCTCGATTATGATGGGGGCGATGATCTCGATCACGATGAGCCGGATTACCAAGAGCCGGCGGCGATCGCTCAAGAACTCTATGACTTCAAGATGTAAGGCCAAAGGATCGAATCGATGAGAGCCACTATCAAACCAGGAGCCAACCTGGATCAGGTCTCGATGGTCAAGCAGATCTGGATGGAGTCCGGCCAGCGGCTTCAAGATGCGCTGGCTGAGGCGCTGAAGCACAAGGGTGAAGTCGTCGACTTCCAACTCACCCCGTCTGCAGGCTACGCAGCAGTGAAAACGCCCGAAGGGCGGGTCGAGGCTTTCGTCGTCCCGTATTCGGTGGACTTCCGCCAGCCCGCGCCGCGGGCCGTGCGCTTCGGGATCCAGAGCGAGCGCGACAACCCGCGCCAGGCGGCGGCGCCGCAGTCGTTCGTAGAACGGCTGTCGCCGGCTGTCGCCGACGGCGATGCTACCTGGCGTCAGCGCTGCTGGGCCGGCATGGTTGATCGTCATGTGGCCCTGAGCGTGTTGCGCCCGGGCGATGTAGTCATGCTTGCGAAGGAGATCGAAAGCAACCATGGCCCGCTCCGCCCGGACTACTACGCCGTGCGCGCCTCTGATCGTGGTTTCACGGTCCTGGAGTCCCTTCGCACAGGCAAGTCGTCCTTGGTGCACAACGTTGCGTCCGACGTGGTGAACGTCAACCTCGATCCGGATCCGATGATGCGCCTGACTCAGCATCCCGCGGTGGTCCGCTTCGGCATGCAGCGCGTTGCACGCAATGACGAGCAGGAGCATTACGTGCTCC
Source organism: Pseudomonas sp. SP16.1 (assembly GCF_052682975.1). Taxonomy (NCBI): domain Bacteria; kingdom Pseudomonadati; phylum Pseudomonadota; class Gammaproteobacteria; order Pseudomonadales; family Pseudomonadaceae; genus Pseudomonas; species Pseudomonas sp. SP16.1. The sequence continues at coordinate 113,112 of NZ_JBQYFZ010000002.1, read as the reverse complement.
TGGGGCGATCGGCTTCTGGTGCTCTGGTTCCCCTGGCAAAGGCCACGGGGACTGAAGACCGCGACTTCATGCTGCAGCGCATCTGGGAGGTCTCTCAGCTGCGCCAGGAGACCCTGCGTAACCTCAGCGGTTCGCCGGTGTACGCCTACATGGCTGATCGTGGCCTGACTGATGCAGTCGTTGAGCAGGGGCGTGGCGAAGAACCTGTTCTGCTCCAGGATCTGCAGATCGAGGTCACGCCGCTCAATCCGGAGCTGGAGGTTGTCTACGATGGCCCGCAGGTCTGACGGCTGACGATCAACAACGAAAAAGCCCAGGCAATGCCTGGGCTTTTTGTTTGCCGGCCGGGCTGGCTATTCAACCTTGCCGAGAGTCCGCAATCGACTCTCCAGCGCCTGCACAGCCCATTCTGGGCAGGGCCTGGCGCTTCGCAGCTCAGCCTCGGCGAGCCATGCCCGAACGCTGCGAACGCTACACGGGCGCTTGGTCTCCTCGGCGATCATCTTGGCGGCTTCCGCTTGAGTGATATTCGTCTTCTCGATCAGCGATCGGAAACTGGCTTGGTTGTTCATGGCCTACCTTTGCGTATATGCACATGTGCCTATTGTACGGCGCCTCAGCTACTGGGTCGACCACGGCTATCCGCCTAAGGCTGCCCAGACATAGTTCAGTGTCAGTCCAGTGGCCACAGCGAAGCAGTGGAGCATGACAGGGAGTAGGAGGCCCCCGCTTACCAGGCGGGCTACTGCGAAGATAACCCCCAGGGCGAACATGAGGGCATGCGTCGTCCAGTAGTTGTAAACGGCGAGGTGGGCATGCATGAAAAATCCAGCCGAGATGACAACGGCTATCACCGCGACAATGCGATTTCGATTGTAGGGGAAGGTTCCAAGAACGAAGTGCCGAAAAGCGATCTCCTCTACGATTGGCGGAAGGATCAGTACCGTGACAATGAAAATCTGGAACTGAAATTCGGTCTTTCCAAATCCGAGAAGGACCATCCCCATCTCGCGTCCAAGGCCTGTGAGCTCTGCCATACCGACGCTGGCCAGATAGGCTGAAAGAACCGCTGCCAAGCCGCCGCACGCTTGTGTGCGGGTGAACCGCCCGAGCAGACCGACACTTGGTACGAGAGCCCTGTGAAGGAGTAGCATGCCGATCAGGAAAACTGCTGGCACCAGGTATGCGACGGGGACATCGTAGGCCAGGAAGGTGGCGGGCGAGACGGAGCCTTTCATCACCCCAACCAGGCAGCGATAGAGGTAGTACACCGCCGGCCCGATGATCAGGCCGGGGAGTAACGTAGTAGCAAAGGGGGCTGAAAGGCCGAGTCGTTTGCGGAATTGGTGATTAGAGAAACTGTTCGTTCTGGCCATTGTCATGGGCTCGGTTGGACGGAGATATCCGCATGGAGGTCGCCCTCCACAAGGCCTTGGAAGCGCTGATACGAGGCCTGAGCCTCGATTCTCAACTGCTCATCGCTCTGACAGTGCAGCCAGCCCTCAAAGTCGCCGTGCTCGCGCTTGAAGTGAGCGATGAATTTCCCCAACTCTTTCCCTTGTAGGCCGGTCCACTCAGAAACCAATTCACCGTTGAAGCGTGCCCGTAGGGCTTTTGCCCTGCTGAGTCGTTGGAGGCTGGATCGATGCGCAGCGGCCAATTCAGGAAAAGCTGCAAAGATCTCCGGGAGATAGCGCGTCTTGTCCGCATGCCATTCTTGCCCCGGCAGGGTTGGATGGGCCTCTAGCCAGCGGAGAAACCCCATGTACACGGGTCTTTTCTTGTCTCTAACCCTGGCGGCATGGTTGCGATGCTCCAGTGGATAAAGAGAGGGATCGAAGCGTTCGCCGGCTGCGATGAAGCGGTATATGTCGTCTAGGGTATCGAAGCCCGACTTCCATCTCTCTGCGTTAAACCCAAGGAAGCGTAGCGCTGCGCTGAAATCTCGGGTGACCAGGATCTCATCGAAGAGGTTCGTTCCATCACGCATCGGTAGCCAAAGTCCGTCATGACCGAACTTCAGCCCCATCTTGTGCGCTACGCGGCCGATCAGGTTGCCCGCATCGTTCCAGCTGAAGTATTGAAGGCCGAAATCAAACTCCTCCGCGGGTGTGCTGATCAAGTCCAGCTGCAGGCAGCGGCCGGGCTCCATCAAGGGCAGGCCAATGCTAAGTACGGGGCCGTTCTTTACCCAGTGCAGAGGCTGTCCGTAGTGGTTGCTGAGCTCATTGACGAATTCAGCAGGAGACAACTGCTTGAATATGTTGCTGTCGACCAGTACATCCAGGTCGCCAAAGTCTTCCTTCTGCCGATAGGCCATGATGGGGGCTATTCTTGCTCCAATATCAAATCGAGCAGTGGTCGCGGCAAATCGCGCCCGGAACTCGCTCAGCATCTGCTGGGCAACGACTTTGGAGCAACGTGCGGCCCCGACTGAGGAAAGTGCATTCCCGCCCATCTACAACTCCTGCGTTTGCGATTTCTGATGAGGCCCGCTGGCGGGTAGCTCTTCGGTTGCAGCCTCTGGCCAGCGCTCGCGGCAACCTGGTCGCCGACAACGCAGGGACTCCGGGATGGCCTCTGCAGGTTCGGCATCGCACATCATTGCGACAAGGCCGCATGCCGCTTGCCCATCATCCCGCAGAATATGGCCTCGCTTTGGCGTGCGGGTATCAGGATGGCTGAGCCAGCTTGCATCACGGTAGGCGGCTTGTGCCTGGCTCGTGGGTGTGGACTTATTCATGGGCGTCTTCTTCTTGTGCCTCGCGATAGGCGATGCATTGGTCGTTGTAATCCAGTGGAGAGCCGCAGTCCTGGCAGTAACCAGCCCAGCATTTCCGGCATCGCCAACTGCCCCAGTTGCCTAAGCCGTTGGTGGGAGGCTCCAGCTCTTCGCCGCAGGTGCAGTGGGTGCGTAGGCGGCGTGCCAATGCGGCGCGCTCAGTGGCCAGGCGATCGCTAAAGCCGGCAACCTTCTCCTCGTGCCAATCTGTTGGAGCTTCGCTAGTGAGGCTGCCTCGTTTGCGGATGTGCACATCTGCAAAGGCCCAGCCTGCTGCGTAGCGATCCGATCGCCCATCTGGGATCGGCAGGGACAGCATGTCTGCGGAAGTGGCCATGGCGATCATTCCTGCGCCTGTTGCGTGAAGGTTGTGCCGTGCACGATAGGCACAAGTGCCTATTGCGTCAAGGGATCAATGTGGCGAGGCGAAGCCGGGCCGATCAGCGAATGGCGCCGTGGATCGCCAGTCGGTCAACCATCTTGATGAGTTCAAGAGGCTCGGCGATGTCGTCGCGATGGAGGTCTGTCAGCACGATCTCTGCTTTGCGCAGCGCGTCGCGCAGGGGGGAGAGCTTGGCGCGCAGGCTCGCCTCTTCGAGCCCTGGTGGGAGGAAGCTTTCGCATAGCCACTCAACAGCCGATTGGGCATCGTGGAATAGAACCTCAATAGGTGCCGATCCTGGAGCCGTCCACACCCATCGGAAGGAGGCGAGGCCGGCCGCTTGAATTAGTTCCTGGGTCTGGTGGGAGCTGTCCAGCTTCGTCTGGATGTCGATCAGCAGCCTGGCGATTACCTGCTGAGGCATCGCGGCTTTCTTCAGGCGTTGAAACAGACCGGGGAGGTTACCGTTCGAGGCAGCGGCCAGGGTCGACATCTCGCCGAACAGGGCGGCGTAGTTGCTCCAACTGCCAAGCTCTGGTGCGTCCTTCGGGGCGTGTTCGAGTGCCTGGTCAAGGATCGTGTATCCCTTTGAGGACACTCCTCGTGCAATGACAGTGAGGGCAAGGGCCCATAGTGCCTCGGGCCCGCTACGGGAAAGCATCTTCTGGCTGAGAAGGGTGGCGTCTTGATCGCGGGACAGGTCGGAGATGAACTCCCGCTCAGCAACCTCTCGCGCTTTCTGGCCGAGCATGCGTAGAGCGTTACGAGCCACCCAGGCTGGTTCGCTGATCATGGTCCAGGTGCGCATGTCGTGCGTCGTCGGGCTCAGTGGGCAGGCTGCCCACTGTTCGTCGGAGAAGTAGCGACCCATCATCGGGAGGTGCGGCAAAGCTGCCCTCGCGCGGTCGTCAAAGCGCGCGTGGGGCACGACCAAGTAGTTCTGGCTCCAATGAGGAGAGTAGGACGCCCCCGCGGACATCAGCGGGGGGCCATATCATTGGGTGCCAGGTTCTCCTGGGCCCGATCGAGATAGGTCGCGGCGCTTTTCAGGAGTTCGCTGATCGCCTGCACTAACTGGGGCAGCAGCTTGGACCCGAGCGCTTCGCCAGCACTGAGCATGCTTGGCAGGTCGAGTTTGCTCATTGTCGAGAGGAACTGCCCTGCATTCTGGTTGCTACCGAACGCGTCTGCGGCCTTCTTGGTCAGGTCGACCGCCTGCAGGGCTGCGCCGAGACCGGGAATCGCCATGCCAGCAATCTTCGGCCCGATTTCGGTAAGGGCTTTGCCCGCGACATCGCTGATGATGTCGGCCTTGCCCAGCAGCTGGCCGAGCGCGCCGGGGGTGCTTCCCAGAACCTTGCCGATGGTGCCGGTTCCAGGGATGAAATTCTCGCCTTTGGTAAGCGCCTCACCAAGCAGCGGCATAGCTCGCTTGGCCAATGCGCTTTCTGCCAAACCGAAAGCTTCTTTTGCGGCGATGTGTCGGATGGCCTGTGGGCCCAGGACGCGAATTGCTTGCCCAGCCAGGAGCGGGATGAGAGGGAGCGGCATGTCAGTAAGCCCTCGAAACTCGTTGCATCTGGTAACCGCTAGCGCTTTGCTGCGAAGCAGCATTGCGGTTTGGGCATACAGGCATGCCACCGCTGGCGGTCGGCTGGGTCTTGTAGGTGCGCGTTACCTGGGCATCGGGGTTGAAGCCGGGCGTGCTGTAGGTGGTATTCATCGGCGGCAGCGCGTTGCTGTTCGTGGTCGCTACCGTCGTATTGGCTGTCGGAGCCACCGCATCGAACAGGCCAGAAACGTTCCAGCTGCTCGCCAGCGCCGGCTGTGCCAGCGCCGTTACGGCGATGATCAGAAGGAGCTTATTCATGGTATCTCCAGTTAGCGTGTGTTTTGTTACCGAGATTATAATGGTAAAGTCGATCCAAGTTCTAATTGAGGTTGAAGGATGACTTCAAGTCAAGCAGAAGAGGCATCCATGGCCGCCGAGGAATCGGCGTTTGGCTTGAAGATTCTGAGCCCTGAGCAGTTGGTGCCCGGGCGTTATCAGCCTCGATCCAATTTTGATCAGAAAAGCCTTCTGGAGCTCGGCCAGAGCTTTCTGGAGAACGGCATCGGGATCATCGAGCCGATCGTCGTGCGGCCGAAGCCCGGTGCCGGAGATCTGTACGAGATCGTTGCCGGCGAACGCCGGTGGCGATCGGCGCAGATGGTCTCAATGGATCGCGTCCCCTGCCTGGTCCGCAACTACACGGATCTGCAAGCCCTGCAGGCTGCGCTTGTGGAGAACGACCAGCGTAAGGACTTGAACAGCGTTGAACGCGCCAAGGCCTATCAGATGGCCATTGAGGAGTTCGAGCTCACCCATGAAGCCCTCGGACAGATGCTCGGTGCAAGTCGCGAGGTCATCACCAACCACCTGCGCCTGTTTACCCTGCCCCTCGCTGTGCAGGAGCTCCTTGGAGACGGGCGTTTAACCGAGTCCAAGGTGCGCTGTCTCTATGGGCTCCCTGCAGCAGACGCAGTGCGCATTGCGCGCCAAGCCGCGGAAGAGGGGCTTGGCTATCGCCAGATCGAGGCGCTGGCTAAGGCTGCCAAGCGCCCAGAGCGCGTGACAGCCGCGCCCGAGCGTGAGGATCCCGATGAGCGCCGGTGGCTGCAGGCGGTCAGCGAAAAGCTGGGCCATGAGGCGCTGCTCGAAAAAGCGAAGAAGGGCCAGAAGGGCGGGTATCTGAAGATCCGCTACTTGTCGATGGACGATCTCAGCTCAATCACCAAGAAGCTTCTCCGCGGAAGGGAGTAGGAGGCTAGACATGAACAGCATGGCAAATCTATGGCTACCGGCGTTCTCGATGCCTGGCAGTGGCGGCCGTGCTGCGCTTGTCGACTTCCGTCGCCGCGCCCCGGAAAGCCTTCGTGGTTGGAGTGTGGCCTGTATTGATCTGTCGAATTTCCGCTTACTCAACAAGCTGCTCGGGCCTGAGGGCGGAGACCTGATACTTCAGGTGGTTGGTGCCACGCTAAAGGACGATGGCCGGCATCACTGGTTCCACATCTCAGGCGATGTTTGGATAGGGGTATGCGAGCGTCGCGACCCGCGCCTGATGGAGCGGCAATTCAATGAGCTCCGCCTGAAACTTCGAGAAAATGTGGGTGCTGCACTCTCGAAGCCGATCCGCATCGACGCGGTGTTCGGCCTGGCGTCCTGCCAGGAGCTCTCGCATGCAATCGACCGCGCGGAAGGTGCGTGCCGGCAGGCAAAGCTGGCCGGTCGGCGCCTGCAGGTGGTGGATTCAGTGAAGGATGACTGGGAGGCTACCGACCTGATCGACCGGTTCATCACCGGTGGCACGCTTGAGCACCTGGTCGAACTGTACCGCCAGCGCATTCGCTATCTCGACGGTAGAAGCCATTACGAGATTCTCTCCCGCATCGGCGGTGAATCGGTCGGCGCCGCGATGATGATGATCGAGCAGCTCGGCCTGGTCCGCGACTACGACCTGATGCTGCTCAGAATGGCGCTCAAGGCCGTGCCAGAAGATGCCCCTGTGCACACCGTGAATTTCTCCAGCCTGACCGCCTGTGATTCCGGTGCGATGCTGGAAGCTGTCTCCATACTCCGGGGGCGCCACAACATTGCCATCGAGATCACTGAAACGGCCGAGGTGCAAAATCTCGCGCAGGTGCGCCGAACTGTAGAGATGCTGGCCGGCGCCGGCGTGGCTGTCTACCTGGATGACTTCGGCGAGGGGGCCGCATCGCTCGGCATGATCGACCTGCCCTGGCAGGCTGTGAAGCTCAGTCGGAGTGTTTGCGGTGAACAAGCTCCCCGAGATGTCCTGGTCGCAGTCGTGAAGCTCGCAAAGAGCCGCGGCATGAAAGTCATTGCCGAATGCATTGAAACCAAGGGGCACATGGAGTACCTGATCGGGTGCGGCGTGGATGCCTTTCAGGGGTACTACATCCACCGGCCGGAGCTCTTCAGTGCGTGTGCTCCGCTCAGCTCCGCAGCCCGCCGGTAGATCGCGCCCGCAGCTTTTGAGCAGGCGCAATACTTCTAGGCGTCAAACCTCGCCTTTCTGCTTCGCTACCACGAAGTCATTGAAAACCTTCGCGATAAGTGCCTCGCCTGCCTCGACGGATGATACTGACCGGGCGACCACTACCTCCCCGTCATGAAGAACAACAGCGAGATAGGGAAGGCCGGCGGCCGGCGGATCGTACACGACACCATGCATGGTTCAATCTCCTTACAAACAGCAGTGCTAAGTTGGATGCTCAAGAATATCTCATCCTCAACTAAGCTGCCCCGGATCCACATCGATCATGAGTGGGTATCTCGTCCCAAGCGTCTTCCACTCCTGCCGCATGCGCTTCAACAGCGTGTGCCTTTCCTTGCGAGACTCGGCCAGAACCACTGCTTGATACCGGTGTGACCCGGCGCGGCGCTCCATGATCGCCGGGAACGGGCCGACCAGCGCAGGATCGTCGATTCGGTCAATCACCTGTTCCAGCAGCAGCCTGCCTTCATCCCTGTCCGTTGTTTCCACCGTTAGCAGCGCATGCGCGCAAACTGGCGGGAGCATGGTCTCCTCATAGCCTTTCACCAAGCCCGCCAGCGTCGCGTGGTAGCCCTCATTGATCAGCTGCTGGATGACAGGGTTCTCCGCCTGTGAGGTCTGGATCAACACCCGCCCAGGCTTGGACCGGCCGCTCCGGCCCGCTACCTGGGTGATCTGCTGAATGACTCGTTCCGACGCCCTGGCATCTGCCGAGAACAGCGCTGAGTCGGTTCCGGTAACCACCACCAGGGTGACGTTCGGGAAGTCGTGCCCCTTGGCCAGGAGCTGCGTCCCGACAATGCAGAGAGGATCGCCCTTGCGAATGCGGGTGAAGGCTTCGTGCATCGCAGTGGTCGAGGAGAGCACGTCGGTGTCCAGGCGCAGCACGTAGTCTTCGCCCAGCGCCTCAGACAATGCCGCCTCTGCGCGCTCGGTGCCGGCGCCGAGGGGGATCACTTCGGCGAGGCACTTGGGGCATGCGCCAGGCTGGTGGCTGCTTTCGGTGCAGTGATGGCAGATCAGCTTTCCTCTCCCGCGATGGAAGACCATCCGAGCGCTGCAGTTCGGGCACTCAGACGCCCAGCCGCAGGTGGTGCAGAACAGGGCGTGCGAAAAGCCGCGGCGCGGCAAGTAGACCAGGGCCTGGCCGCCGGCGGCCAAGGTGCGGCGAATTGCATGCAGTGCGGGCTGGGAGATCCCGTCTGGGTGGGGAAGGCTCTTGGCATCGATAACTTCCATCTTCGGCATCTGAGCGCCAGTCGCGCGCTCTGTAAGCTGCAGGTGCCGGTAGCGACCTGCCACGGCGTTTCGATAGCTTTCAGCTGATGGAGTGGCCGAGCCCAGTACAACGGGCACGCCTCTTTTGTTGGCCAGGTAGATCGCGACATCCCGGGCGTGATAGCGCAGGTGTGTGTCCTGCTTGAAAGAGGAGTCGTGTTCTTCATCGATTACGATGAGGCCAAGGTTCGGCATCGGGGTGAACAGGGCGGACCGTGTTCCGACAATGACCGATACCGCTCCGGTCCTGGCTAACTCCCACGCCAGGAGGCGATCTTTCTCGGACAGTTTCGAGTGCAGCACGCATACCTCGAATCGCTGTTCGAGGCGTCCGCAGGTTTGCGGTGTCAGCCCGATCTCGGGCACCAGGTAGAGAACCTGCTTGCCTTGGGCGATCACCTCCTCAATCGCCTCCATGTAGACCTCGGTCTTTCCGGATCCGGTTACACCATCCAGAAGTGTCACGGAGAATCCGTCGAGGGCGTCCTTGATCTGGCCGGCGGCTTCGCTCTGGGCGGCGGTCAGGGCGTGCTTTTGATGGCCGCCTCTAACCGGTTGCAGGGCACCGGTGCGGATGAGCAGATCCACAACGCGAGGAGCTTCGGTCTCCTCAATCAGGGCCAGGCGAGTCACACCGCCCTCGTGCGCTGCGGCCGCGCGCATTACGGCTTTCTGGCTGGAGGTGGTCGCGGCGGCCATATCGGCGGCGGCGTAGCGGGTATCGCCAGACATATCAAGCAGGCGCCCTTTCGCCGGCTCAGGTTGACCACCCTTCGCCAGGCCTGCAGGGAGCGTTGTGGCGAGAGCGTCTCCGATAGGGTGTTGGTAGTAGTCGGCCATCCACAGCCAGGTTGCCCAGCTCGGCGAATCCCAGAGTGGCTCGCGATCGATGAGTTCTTCTATAGGGCGAATCTTCTTGGCGGCCTCTTCACTGGGGGCTGCGAGAGTTGGCCTTACGACCAGGCCGGTTACCGTTCGCCTGCCAAATGGAACCTTCACTCGGCAACCGGCTGATGGCATTTCCCCAAGCGACTCGGGCCACTCATACGTGAAGGTCTGGTCGAGCGGACAGAAAACCGCTACGTCAATGTGTGGCATGATCTATCCGTCAAAAGCCATTCGTGCTATAATTTTACTATGGCATATACAAAAGAATACATCAACAGGGAGAGACCGTCATGAGCGAACCTCGGCAAGAGCATCCTTGGCTGGCAGGTTTTTCTGACGAGCAAGTTCAGGCCGCCACGCATAGCCAAGGGCATGCTCTGGTATCGGCTGCGCCAGGCTCTGGTAAAACCAAGATGGTCATCGGCTACTGTGGTGTCCTGCTGTCGCGTGGCGTGAAGGCCGACGAGGTTCTGGGGCTCGCCTTCAACGTCGATGCAGCTCGCGAAGTGAACGCGCGCCTGGCTGCCCTCCCGGTTCCTGGGGCAAACAAGCTGAAGTTCCGGACGATCCATTCCTTCTGCAAAGAAGTGCTTCAGGTCGCCGAGGAGGAGGGTCTTCTCCCGGCGCGCCAATTGGTCGCTGAGGACTGGAAGGCCGCCGCGCTCGCTCGGCGAGCCCTGGCTGGCGGTGATGAGAACGCCGTCGACGTGGACGAATTGAAGGTTGGAGCGCTGCGCCAGGCCCTCACTCTGGCCAAAGCGAGCATGGTTCCCCTGGAGCAAATCGACAATCACGAGGTGCTGCTGGAGTTCGCCGAAGGCGACGAAGAGGTGGCTCGTGCAATGCTCATCCACGAAAACGTTCGTCGTGAAGAGGGGCTGCGGACTTTCGATGACCTCATCTACGACCTCGCCTGCCTCTTTCAAAATTCGGCCGAGGCCAGGCAATGGGCTGCGAACGAATTCGCTCACATCATCGTCGACGAATATCAGGACGTGGATGATGCTCAGCAGCTGGTGATTCTGACCCTGCTCGGAACCCGCGGTCGCCTCTTTGTGGTGGGCGATGAAGATCAGTGCATTTACGGTTGGCGCGGTGCGAACCTGGCCTACATGATGAGCGGGCTGGAAGAGCGCCTCGGCGCCGGTAACGTCACCCGCTATCAGCTCAGCCTCACGTTCCGCTACGGGCACGAAGTGGCTGTTGCAGCCAACAGCCTCATCCGTAACAACGCCGACCGCCCCATGAAGCTCTGCGTGTCCCATGAGGCCACGCCGAAATCGACTGTCCAGATGCGCATGGCCTCGTCTCGCACGGGGGATCGGTACTGGCCCCAGGCGATCATGCAGGATCTCAAGGAGTGGAAGGACGAAGGGCGCAACATGCGCGAGGCTGCAGTCCTCGTGCGGACCTACGAGCTGGCTGCGCCGCTGGAGATGCACCTGATCCGTGAGCGGATCCCCTATGTTATTGAGGGGCGCGGCATCATGGCGATGCCGGAGGTAAAGGCCATCAACGCGTATGCTGTGATGAGCGATGCCGAGATGTTCGAGGCCTGCGGGGAGGAAGGTCGGGAGGAGATGATTGCCTCCGTCCTCGGGGCCCCGGGGATGTTCCTCCCTCGCAAGTACATCCAGAAGGTATCGAAGGAGCTCGCAGGCGGCGAGTTGAGCGAAATCCCGAAGCTTCTGCGTGCGGCGAGTGAATCGGATGGGCTCCGCCCTGGCCAGCTGTCCAGCCTGCGTCGGCGAGCGACTGTACTGGAGCGCCTGGCTGAGCCTGGTCGCTCGATGGCCGACCTCGCGGCCATGATATGGAACGATCTCGATTGGCGTGCGGATGTGCAGCGTCAGATCACTGACCCGCTGAAGCAGGCGGACCGGTTGAACGTCATCAACCTGATGGCGCGAGAGGTCTCCCGCTACGAGAACGTCGAGGCCATGCTCGATGCATTCTCCGAGCGTATGGAGCAGCAGGATCAGCCGGAAACCATGCGCGACCCGCTGCTTATCACGTCCATCCACAAGTCCAAGGGGCTTGAGTGGCCGCTGGTGATCATCCCGGGCATGGTAGAGGGTCAGTTCCCTCATCAACTGCCCGATCGACCTGCTGACATGGAGGCCGAGCGCCGTCTTGCGTACGTCGGGATTACCCGCGGCAAGGAGCGGGTGATTCTTGTGGCGCCCAATGACCTGGAGCTCGCCAATCGCTGGAAGATCCCGGTCAACCCCAAGGAATCAAGAGGCCGCGAAGAGGCCAATGGGATCACCAGCCGGTTCCTGGAGGAGTTGGAGCCTGAGGCGATTCGCGCAGCGCGCACCTGGTTCTATGGCGAGGGCAATCATCCGGTGGTGGAGTCCCTGCACGACTACTCGATCAAGGTGGGGCGGCCTCTTCCAGGCTACGAGCCTCCTGCGCCGCCTGCAGCGCTGGAGATGCCGGCGGAGCCTGAGCCTGAGCTGGCCCCGATCTATGACTTTGACTTCAGCTGAAGGAGGCTTCCGTGAGCAAGCAGCCACGCAACCTGCGTGATCGATCCGATATCGCCGTCGATGCGGTGTCCAAGCTAGTCGAGGCGCTACAGCACAATCAGAACGTGTCCCTGGCGGAGCTCCGACTGTCGGCCATTGACGCCCGGCGTGGCGATGTCGAGAAGGATGTCGAGCGCACGATCGAGATGGTCGAGGCTCTGCAGCAGCGCCTGGTGGAAATGCGGGGGGAGCTGGCAAAGCTGGCCGCCTCTCGTGAGGAGGTGCATTCGTGGCTGGAAGCGAATCCTCGCTTCGACAGCGCTCCTCTGGAGGTGTCATTGAACTCTGCTGTCGCTGCCTCTGCGAGCGCCGGCGGCGTTGAGGCCGCGATCAATGCCGGGCCTGTACCTGAAGCCCTGAGCGCTACAGAGGAGTTGCGGCAGGTCTTTGAGCGCGCAGATGTCGACAGTCCCCTCACGTCGTCTGCTGTTCTTCCCACTACAAGCGAGGAGGCTGCCCCGGCCTCGCTGGATGTGCCTCAACCGCCTCAACCTATTGCCGCGGATGATCTTGATGACATGCCTGGTTTTGGCGACCCGGAGCTGATTTACGGGGGCGTCGATGAGGTTGAAGGGTTCGACACCTTGAGTGCCGGGAACGACCAGATTGCCGACGGATTGGATGGCCAGGTGCCGGGCTTTGACGATGATCTTCCGATCGCGCAGGAGGCCCCCAAACAAGCAGCTGGAGCTGAGTTCGACTTCGGGCTCTGATTGCCGTAATTCACCTTCAATTGTTTGCTTTACGCATTGCAATAGTATAAGGTCTGTGTAGTGTTCTTGGTGTGTGGTTGTCCCTGGATGTGACGCAGACCCTCCCCGCCGCGTTCCCGGGGCTCACCCAACCATCACCAAGTGCGCCCTTGTGCCTGCCTTTCCCCCGGCGGGCATTTTTTTATCTCAAGGGGTGATCCATGAAAGTGAATTGGGGCTTAGATGCCGGCGCGTTGAGCAGGAAACCCTCCCAGCAGGTGGAGGTGTCGCTGGATACGTTGCTTGCAGTGAACGGACATACGCTTCTGGTGGGCATGTCCGGTGCTGGCAAGACGTTCCAGCTGAAGAAGATGGTGCGGCAAATGTCGCGCTCGGCTGAGCAGGCCGGTGAGCCGATCCCAAAGTTCTATGTCTTCGATGTCCATGGCGATATCGATATCCCTGACGCATCGACGGTGCTGTTCAGCGAGCAGACCAAGTGGGGCCTGAACCCTCTGAGGGTTAATCCAGACCCCCATTTCGGGGGAATCCGCAAGCGCGTGCAGGGCTTCGTCTCAACCGTGAATCGCGTCATGCGAACCCTTGGCCCGAAGCAAGAAGCGGCGCTGCGCAATATCCTCCACGATGTGTACGCCAAGCACGGTTTCAATCAGGATGATCCTTCCACCTGGGCGATCAAGGATGACGCCAAGCAGCTGGTCTCCGAGGGCGGGGATAACCGCTTCTACATCGACGTGCCGATCGATGAGAAGGATGAGGCGAAAGCCCTTGGTGCCCGTTGGGACGGCATCGCCAAGTCATGGTTCATCCCGTCTGGTGAATACACCGGCGCTATCACTCGCTGGCCGCCGAAGATGACAGACAGGGTTCATCCCTCGATCACGGACGTGCTCAGGATGGCTCGCAACGTTCTGCAGCAGCTTTTCCTCGGCACCGGGATGAAGGCGATCACCAACCTGGAGGTTGCCAACCGCGCAGCAGCGGCTTATCAGCGCAAGCTGCTTGAGGCCCTTCGCCGCGGTGAGAAGGCCTTCGAAGATGAAAAGCTGAAGGCTGACCTTGAAAAGGCGAAGGCCAAGGCGATCGAGACTTTCAGCGAGTACGCCGAGTCGATCGTTACCGGGCGCGAGTTGGATTGTGTGATGAAGTACGACAGCACTGACGTGCTGAAGTCGGTCGTCGATCGCCTGGAGAATCTCGACAGCATCGGGATCTTCAAGGCGGAGCCGCCACCTTTTGACCCGAATGCGAATGTCTGGCGTTACAACATCAAGCCGCTGTCCATGGAAGAGCGGAAACTGTTTGTCCTGTTCCGCCTGGAGGAGTTGTTTCTGCAGGCTGTTCAGCGAGGCGAGACGAAGTACATCCACGACGTGCTCATCATCGACGAGGCCCACATCTACGCGGACGATGACCCCGACAACATCATCAACACGATCGCGAAGGAGGCGAGGAAGTTTGGCGTTGCGATGGTGTGCGCCAGTCAATCGCCCACGCACTTTCCGGATGACTTCATTGCATCAGTGGCGACCAAGGTGATTCTCGGCATCGACGAGATGTACTGGCGTAGCTCGGCGACGAAGATGCGCGTATCCGAGGACGCGCTGAAGTGGGTGAAGCCGAAGAGATCCATGCTGGTACAGATGAAGACATCGGGTGAAACCAAGAATGACTGGCGTTGGGTTGTGATTCCCCCAGAGTCCGCGGCGGCTTAGTGCCCACCGACTGACGCAAAAAGGCCCCGGTCCGGGGCCTTTTCTTTTGCCTGGAATCAGTTTGGCTCAGGTGCCAATGGTGGCGGAGGGGCGTCCTGGGTGTGTTCGTCTTGGCGCAGGCCGGGGTGTCTCTGCCACCAGGTGCGAACGATGTCTGCAGGCACGTTTGCGCAGGCCTGGAGATCACCGATGGTCAGCCTCCTCGTGAATCGTCGATCCTGCCAGGATTGACTGGCTGGAATGGTCGAGAGGTTCGCTGGTATCAGCCAGCTCAGCGCCTGGTGAGCTGTGTGGAACTGACGGGAGCCGTTGTAGCCGAGCGCAGGGCCTACCTTTAGCCCCACGATGCGGGATCGCTCGCGGGGGCTTAGGCTTTCGAGAAGTGTGATCAGAGGGGATGAAGGCTTGGCCACGGAGGGAAGCGTCCCCGTGGCCAGAAAGCGGCTCATTGCACCGGGGCGCTTCATCAGGAGTGAAAGCGATCTCTGATCAATGGGTCGGCGCATCGGGTGTACCGCGGTTTGCTGCTTTCAGTGCCTTATCGATCAGATCGTCAGAGCTCCCGGATTGAGAGGTTCCGTCGGCAAAGAGGATGTGCGGAGTGCCTTGTAGCTGAACGTCGCGGCCGAAGACTTGATACCGATCCAGGATCTCTTCACCGCACTCAGCTTTTTCCAGTTTCTTGCCTGCAAAAGCCTCATCGAGCGGTTTCTTCCGGTCACTGGTGGAGCACCAGATATTGCTCATCGTGTTCCAGGCGCTGCCTTGTCGGCCGCCGCGTACGAAGGGCAGATAGCGAACTTCAATGCCGGCGGCATTCAGTTTGCTGACCTCGGCATGAAGTTTCTGGCAGTAGGTGCAGTCCACGTCAGTCATGACGTAAATGTGGCTCTTGGCCGGCTCGGCAGTGGCGTAAGTGATGTAGTCGTTGGGCTGGATTTTGCCGAGCTGCTCCAGGTTTGCGCGATCCATGGATGCCTGGGTCTTGTCGGTGATCTCCGTTCCGGCGACAGAGAAGAGCCGGCCGAGCAGGATGGCCTGGGTGCCCGGGCGGCTATACACGATGGTTCCGCTATTCAGCCTGATCTCGCACAGGTCAAGTTCTCCCGCCGGCGTGACGGTGGTGACCTCGCTGGCCTGGCCGGCGCTTGCACTCAGCGCTGCGGTTAGCCAGGCGTACTCGCTTGCGGTTCCGCAAGCGGGTTGGGTGGCCTGCACCAGGGGGGCGCTCGCTGCGATGCTCAACAGCGCAGCCATCAGGATTTTTTTCATATCGAGTCCTCGGGATTGTTTGTGTGGCGAAGTGGAGTGAAAAGCCAGGGCGCCGAAACCTCCCTGACGACAAACGCTTTTACGCCCAGCTGGCGAAGCCGCCTTGCGCGATGAACCGCTGCCGACTCTTCGAGAAACGCCGATGCATCGCATGGGCGATCGACAAAGCCTGTGCGGTTTGACCAGAACCGTTTGAAACGCGGGGCGCCCAGATCTTCAGGCTCAATCCCGATGATCAGCTGAATGAGCGGCGGCGGGTTCGCGGGCATATTGCGGTCGGCTCGGTTGTTTGCTAGCGTGTATATGGAAATATAACATCGCGTGAGGTTGTCGGCTACTGAGAAAGCGCTGACAATCGTGCCGCCCACGAGGATGGGCAGTGATCGACACCAGGAGCAGTCAGGAATGAAGATGCTGAACGGCGCAGTACGGAAAGGGGTGGCTATGACGCTGATGGCCCTGCAGCTGGTGGGCTGCACGTCCATGGGGCAGGTGTCCGGCGGGCTTGGCGGTTTGTTGCCGACCAGCCCGGATCACAAGGGGGCTTTGTCTGACGCCCAACAAACTGAGGCACGCATTGCGCGATCGATCTCCCAGGGCGTGGCCACCGGCAAAGTCGGCTATTCCCAGCCGGAGTATCAGCGCCGTCTCGCCCGTTTCAATAGCGCCCGCAACGCTGTCGAATTGGCTGGCACGAACTACACCCGCGAACAGTTCATTGAGCTTTCCACCTCGTTGACAGAGCTGCTGCAGTACGTCGACCTGATTGAGTCCGGTTCCGTCCGTTCAGCGCAAGGCATGAAGCCTCAGCGGATCCAGTCCTCGTATCAGATTCAGCCGGGGCAGACAGCCTACTTGAGCTTCAACGGCTATTGCCTGAAGGCAGGTCCTGATCGTCCTTACGCTGGCGAAGCGATGCAGCTGATCGCCCCTGATGCTGTTTGGTCGCCAGAATACGAGACCATTTACCGCAACCTCATCCAGCAGAACCGGCTGGGGGAGCCTACCCCGACAAAGCGCTATCAAGGTGAGCAGGGTGATTTGCAGATTGCCATATGGACGCTGCAAGGTCTGAACGATGGCCTGCTCAACCCGAACCTGTCCAAGGCGCTCTCCGACAAGCAGAAGCAGATGCTGTTTCAGGCGGGTTTGCCGCCACAGAAGCTGGCTGTACAGCAGCTGGGTACATCGTTGGTAGAGACCGCCCTGCCAGGCTTTGGAGCCAGCATGCAAGGGCAGGGTATTGGTGGCGCTGTCAACGCCATCAGTAGCACGCTCAGCCGCCAAGCCATGAGCCAGGCCGGCGGCTCCGATCTAATGAGAAGTACCCAAGGCTTTATCGACATTCCCAGGTTACTCACCAACCCTCAGGTGCTGGGTAATCCCGCTGCTCTGGCTTCCAACCTGAATAGCTGGGCATCCGCGCCATCCGAACAGCAGGTTCGAACTACGCCAGATGCCCTGGATCAATACAGCTTGTTGGCTCCCGGCGTTGCCGCCCAGACGATCTCAACAGGCCAACTCGCGGGGAAGATCCAGGTCACGAACCTATCCGGAAAGGTGTTCACGATGGCTCCCGGTCAGTACGTCGCCAATGCCAGGTCGAACACTCAGCCAGTAGGTCTATCCAACTGGGCTCTGGATAAGATGGCCAATGCCGTTGAGGTGGTGAAGAACCCTGGGGACAGTGCGATTCGCCAAGCGCTGTTCGAGGATTTGCGGGGTTTCGCGGCGGATAAGGCATTCCAGGCTTTCGCCAACCCCAACAGCAATCTGCTGGGCTTTGCTAAGGGGCTCTTCAAGTCGAAGGTCACCCAAGATCTGGTAACCAGCGTCCCTGTTCTGGGCAATGTGGTGAGCCTGGGGATGATTCTGTCTGGCAAGAATCTGGATGGTTCGGACATGAATGGCTACGACTATGCATCGGCTGCCATTGGTATGGTCCCGGTTGCCGGCAACATCGCCAAGGCGCTTGGTGGAAGCGCGCGGATTGCAGCGCACGAGATTTCGCGTCTTGGGGGGCGTCTCCCTGCCGGTGCCGTCGATGCAGTCGACGCTGGCCTGCAGGTCTATGGCTCCAACACCTCCGAGGCGATCGCCGAGAGCACTCCGGGGTGGCTTACCAGGGAGTTCGATGCGATCGCCCGGGAGACCATTGCCCAGTTGCCCGAAACCTCTCGGGCCGTGGCAGCGCGCGGAACGGTTCTGTGAGGCTAGATTTTCCGAGGCAGGTGGCGCTCGCGGCCTTCTGCCTCTTTTCTGCATCGTTATTCGCCGGCCAGGATGATCAGCTCATTGAACAGCTCGGTGATCGCCTCTTGGATAGGGGAAGTGCCCCGGCCTATTCGATCCCCGTGGGTGATGGGATGCAGCTCCTTGTTACCCAGTCCTTCAAGACCTATCCGGTCAGCGGTGACAGCTGGACTGCTGTGATGGCCTCCCTCAGGCGATCCCCCCTTGATGTTCACGGCTCGATTGCATATGGGCTGACCCGGGCAGGATGGAAGTGGACGTATCAGGTACTGGAGCAGGACAGGCTGTGCACGATTCGCGGGTTTGATCTGGCGCTCGATCTCGTTGTGGTGTTGCCGGAGTTGGTCCGGTCTCGCCTGGGTCCTGAGGAGATGGCTCTATGGAAGGAGTATGCCGATGGTGTGGCGCAACATGAACGGATCCACGCTCAAGATGCGCTGGATGTGGGTGTGCGCCTGCTGAAGACGCTGGCTGAGATGCCAGGTGCGCCATCCTGCGGCGACCTGCAGAGACAAGTCGAGGGCGTTCATTCGCGTGAGATGGAATGGTTTCAGGCCAGGGCCACCGAGGTGGATGCGCAGCGGATGGGTTTTCCTGCGCGCTTCAGGTGATCGTGACTGACGCGGGCGCCGTTTGGGCGTAGACTAGGAACATGTATCTGAAATTACATCAAGAGGGGGACGACATGTCGATGCTACGAACTGTATTCGCGCTTGTCGCACTTGCGCTTTCTACTCCGGCCTTGGCCTTTGCCGCTGACCTCGACTGGCAGTGGAATGATGCTGGGGCGGCCGGCTTCTATTCAGGCAGTATCAACCTCAATGGTGGCGCCGGCGGGAGCCCTTTCTCACGCTACGATGTTGGCACGACGCCGAACATGACCAATGACACCGTTTCGACTCCACCGGTGCTGTTGATGGCTGGCGGCGCGGATATTGATTTCCAGATCAGCAATACGGGGGTAGCCATCACCAAGAAGGTGTGTACGGCTCCGGCCGTGCTGGAGGTCTACGCGACGCCTGTATCGATGTGCGACAGTGGTGTGGCCAACAACATTCAGGGGTTCTACGTCGATGCAGCCCAGACTGCTACGACGTTCACTCCCAGGCTTTGGGTGTTAGTAGGCGGTTCGAGTTGGAAGCAGGTCGCCGCCAATCACGCGTGTGGCCGGCTTGAGGTCAAGCAGCTCTGCAAGTGAGTTGCCCGCTTTGAAAAGCCCGGCATTGCCGGGCTTTTTTGTGCCTCAAGGGTAGGCGGGTGCCTCTCCGGCATCGTCCAGTTGAGCGTCCGGGCTGTCCTCGCGCAGGTCTTCAATTGCCTGATTGCCGAGTTCGACAAGTCTGTTCTGCAGTAAACGCGGTTCGACACCATGAAGCTCGCTGGGCTGGAAGCGGACGATCGCATGCCCTTCGAGCCGTAGCTGGTGAATGGCCTGGGCTGTAACGGCTTGAAGGTGTTCCTCAATGAAGTCGGCGTTGGCCTCAATCATTTCATTGATCCCCTCCAGGGATGTGCTTTCGTGGGCCGAGCTCAGTTGAAGCCATTGCGGCAGTTCATCTGCATCATCGGCCGCGAGGTGGCATTGGTAGGCGGCGTAGAGTGTCTCGGTGTTGGGGGTGTCGACCGAATAGAAATTAGCGGTGGCCATCGCCAGCGCGCGGTGCCTGATGGATCCGTCGAAGCCACTACGCAGATGGCTGAAGTAGCCATCATGGAGATCGAGTGTGACTGTCTTCTGGGCTGCCCAGTATCGAGTCTCTTCAGCATGCTCGTGCGCCTCGCGATAGTGCTGAAAGTCGCCGGCGCAGGTGGCGAGGCCGGTCTCCTTGGATCGCAAGTAGACAGAGAAAAATTCGGGCGTCTCGTTGTCAACTTCAATGCCCCAGCCGTGGCCGGGCGTATGCACGCGCTTTACGCCTTCGATTTCAATCCGCTGCGCCTGCAGCGTTTCTGGAGCTCCTGGTTTGATGTGGGCGCCGAAGTTAATGTTTGTTGGGCTGCCGGTAGATCGCATGTCGTTCACCTTCCTGAAAAATCTCTCTGCAAGTATTCGCACGCAATTGCGATGGAATAACAAGTGTCATAATGTAGAATGACCAGAGGATAACAGCATTTTTCAGAGGTCTTGCCATGAGCATCCGGAAAACCTTCGCCGATTTTCACAATGCTTCGACGCTGATCGACGCGATGCGTTGGGCCAGGGGGGCGGGTCACGAGATCGCCGAGGGCATTCCCTACTGGAGCGAGTTGGCCGGGCCGATGGGGGTCAACGTGACGCTTATGGCCGAACCCGGAACGCCTGAAGAGGTCATTGAGGCGGCCGCGCGCGAGGTTGTCCAGAATCGAGATGTCGTCAATCTGGCCGTCATGGATTATTCCGAGGAGCCTCATGCGCATTCGTTGGTGTTCCACTTCGACGGCGGGCGCGAGTGCTTCGTTGAGGCAAATACCGCAGGTGTATGCTGGCTCGTCGGTGGTGGCCACTGGATGAATTTTGGCGATCGCCCGCGGCTGCTGCAGACTGACTGGGAAGGCGTCGCCATTGAGTGCCCGCAAGGGGCGGTTGCTCGCGCAACCTTTGGGTCTGGCGAGGTAGCCCTGGTTGGAGTCGAGGGGTTTGTGAAAGGTGACGAGCGCCAGTTCGCGCTGGTGATCGAAGCTGACGGCCGCCAGTTGAGGTCAGCACCGGTTACTTTTGAGCATCTCCTTGAGATGGCGCGTGCGCCGCTTCCTGTCGCTGGGTATCACCTGGAGATGGCGCCTGAGGCTTCGATGTGAGGTGAGCTGTACGGCTCGCCTGTCGAGTGCAGCACCTCAATCTGATGCGGGCTGTATGCAACGATCTCTTGAGAGCCATCCTCGTACGTGACGATGAGTCCGTCGAATCCGAGCAGCTGCAGGGCGGTCTGGATGCTGTCGTCCAGCAAGCCGTCAGAATGCATGGATGCGCGGATCAGTGCGTCAGCCTGGTCAGGGAGCACCTGGCGCACAAGGTCTACCGCTGCAGAGTCAAAATCCAGATCGTGGTCAAATGTCGCTGCGTAGTGATAGGGCCTGGCCAGGGTCACCGCCAGGCTCATGACGATCCCGTCTGGGCCGGCATATTCCTCGGCTGCCTTGCGGTCCGCCATGTAGATTCCCGAGCCAAAATGACCGCGCGGCGATGCCTCAAAGGTTTCGAAGTGATGCTTGGTGCCGTGGAAGGCGGCTATTTCGAGGGTGTGCGGGGCTCTCACTTCGCTACATCCTGAAGTCGGGGGCAGTGCAGAGCTCGGTGTGATCGCCGGTGGCCGCCGGCGCGGTACTTGCTGCTAGCGCAGCGCGCGCCTCTCGCTCCTCGATCATTGCTTCAAGCAGGTGGCGCGCCTGAGGGAGCAGGGTTCCGCGCTGGCTTAGGTTGTAACCGCGGCCTTCTTCGTTGACCAGCAGGTACTTGCGGTCGCTGTGTACAACGCGGTTGTAGCCCTGGTCGAGAAGGCCGTTCAGCGCTGCCATTGACTGTTCGACATCCATCTTTCCTTGAAGCCGTTCCATTTGCGCTTCAAGTCGATCAGTGGCAACTCGCAGTCGCTCTTGCTCATCGCTTATGCCGCCCCAGGCCCTGATGGCTTTCCAGGTAAGGCCCTGCTGGGGTGGTAGGGCGATGCCGGTCACTCTGCAGAACGCGCGTTTGGAAGCCTCGTTGAGTCCGTTTGAAATGAACTCCAGCGCCACGGCGTCCCTGGTGAGAATTGCATTGACGAATTTATCCCTCATCCGGTCGTTGGCGGGGCGTCCGTACTCTTGCTGGAAGCACTCATCAAGCACTTGGGTAATGGCGGTGGCGGAAAGTCCCTTTCTCACGGGTGCGGCCCCTCTGTGATGAGTGCGGTGGCGATGTCGTGCTGCGTTGCGGCAAGCAGTTGGTCGTGGCTGATCTCTGGGCTGAACACGGCCTCTCCGCTCTCGCAGAGGCGCGCTTCAATCCGGATGCCTTGATGGGTGACCAGGAGCGCAGGAGGTGTGATCAGCCCGTACTGGTCGGCCAGGGCATCGGAGCGCATGCGTATGGATGCGGTTGCTGCGCGCCCGGACAAGAGGTCGCGAAGTGCGGCGATTTCATCCATGCCGTCGGGTGATATCTGGAGTAGAACCATTCCGGCAGCAGATTTGCTGGCCTGGTCTAGCACCTCGGTGAGCAGGCTCGCCTGCGTGCGATGTGATGAATCTGCGGCGCGTTTTCGCATCGGTGTATATATTAGAGATTGCAATAGGCCAACGATAGCAAAAACGCGCGTTTTGGCCAAGAATCAAGCTGTAGCTGCTCAGACAATCGTTTGTGAAATCTGTAGTTTGCTTTTCTTTGCAATTACGGCAGAATAAATCCATAGGTTTCTACAGGTAAACAACACAGAAGGGTGGTTACATGACCAAATCGGATATCGTCAACGCTGTTGCTGATCGAGCGGGTCTCTCGAAGGCCGACGCCGGCCGAGCCTTGGCGGCGGTACTGGATACCCTCACCGACACGCTCAAGCGTGGCGAAAGCGTATCCCTGGTCGGCTTCGGCACGTTCGCCGTCAAGACTCGTGCGGCCCGTACCGGGCGCAACCCGCAGAGCGGGAAGTCGATGGACATCCCGGCCAGCCGTATCCCGAGCTTCAAGCCTGGCAAGGCCTTGAAAGATTCGGTGAACGAGTAATTTGCAAGGTAGGTGTTGTGCTGTGATTGGCCCCTCGTTTGAGGGGCTTTTTTATGGGTGGGGGACTACATTCCTGGGGCGAAGCTGATCTCGATGTCATCCTGTTCGCCGATGTAGCGCCAGATCGCTTCGGCGGTGAAGATCGCCTTGTCGGTCTCGTTGGTGAAAGCGGCGGTGAGTTGGTTCAGGAGTCGATTCAAGTCCCCCGTAGGGTCGGTGCCGTGCTCAGATGCGGCATCGGCCGCCACGAACGCTTCGTTTTTTTCATCAATGATGCCCATGAGCTCAGAGAGCCGAATCTTCTCATCTGGCTTGAATGGGTTCTGGATCTCAGGATTCGCGGTGTTATGCAGGTCGGGCATGTGAGCTCCTTTCATGGCTGCAGGCTCAGCTTGACCAACTCCTTACGGAGCCGCGGTCAACGTGGATGAATCCTCTTTTCGCATAAAGGCCGACACCGCCGAGGCCTAGCATCTTCCCCATGTTCGAGAGGAGGACGGGTGATACCCCTGGCATATGGATGTCTGCAGCTCTGCCGTAGAGGTGCATCGAATTCTTGGCAGCTCCCTCCAGTGTCGCGTTGTGCTGAGCAGTTCGGTAGCCAGAGAGGACGTGGATATCGTGTTGTTTGCCGTATGTGGCCAGCCACATTTGCATGATGAAAAGCGTGTCCAGTAGGCCGGTATCCATGGCTACTGCCTGCTTGTACTTCACGTCGCGCAGCAGCCAGCACGCCTGTCGGTAGCCTTCCAGGTTCCAGCCGCTATTCCGTCGCCAGTAGCAAGCCGTCACGCGCTCACCGCTGTCTGGTCGCACCAGGCTCAGATATCGATCACGATCCAGTGCCTTTAGGCGCCAGTCGGTCTCTTGCGATTCGGCCAGACCTGGGAAGGCCAGGGCAGTGGAAGAGGATAGGGCGAGTTGGATGAAGCTTCGTCTGGTCAGCATCTATCTCCCGTCTTGGAAAGACGCCTCCTTGTTGGTCTCGTGCATTCGCTCGGTGATCAGCCAAAAGGCTTTCTCAAAGGCAGAAACTCGCTTCACCGGTTCTTGATAGATCTCGGCGGAAGTGATGCCCAGGCGTTTTGCAAGGCCGCTGATGAAGGGGCCATCAGAGGTTAGGACGCTGATACCGTCGATATTCATGGTTCGATAGGTGCTGGCGGCTGCGAACGCTGGTTGGATTACCCCCTTGAATCGCCCAAGGTCTGGGCGTGGCGCTATCCATTCAACGGAGGCCATGCCGAGGCAGTAGAGCGCTTTAGTCAGGGCCTCGTAGGTCTCCTGCTGCAGCTGCTCATAGCGTCTCTGCGCTTCGTGCGCGATTGGTTCTGTCCCGAGCGGGTTAAGGTCCAGTGCAGGGGCGCGGCTTGCCGTAGCTTCGTGCTCGCGCAGTAGCTTGAGCTGTTCGCGGTAGGCGAAAACGCTCATGCGAAGTGCTTCTTGATGGTCGAGCTTCTTCTTCATCGGCATGCAGGCTGTTTGATCGTGCGAATTAGTTTAAAGTAGTTCCAATAGAATAACGATAGCTACGATGGCGAGCGATATTCAATGACAAGAGGTGGTGACGATCCTTATGGCTTCGAGCTGCGTGCCGCGAGTCCTACGCGGCCGGTTCGTGGCCGTTTGAGTGATGGCCGCCTTTATGTGGATCTCGTACCCACTTCGGCTTGGCTGTCGAACCTGCAGGCGGAGCTGACCGGGCTTGAGTGGCGGTCTTGTTCCGCTTTTGTGGCCGCCAGAGCGGCTCATCAATGCGAAGTTTGCGGTTCTCGTAGCGGGCGTCTGGAATGCCACGAGCGCTGGTCATTTGACGAGGTGACTGGCATTCAACGGCTGACCTCGTTGCAGGCGCTGTGTACTTGGTGTCACCTGGCGACTCACGTAGGTACTGCGCGCAGCAAGGCCGAGTTTCGGTTCGCGGCGTCGCACATGTGCAGGGTGAACGGTTGGGGTGCTGCGCAGTTTCGCGAGCACCTGCAGCATGCCCTCGATGTGAGTCAGCGCAGGAGCGGGCGAGCTTGGATGGTCGACGCGAGGCATCTGCAGGCGCTGCCGATCAATTGGAGTGAAAAAACGCGAGAGTTTGTCGAGCGGCACGCCACGCTGCTTCAGCGTGTCGGTACAGGTGATGGGCGGCAGCAGTGCATCAGTTTGCTTTCGGGCTTGGACAGCCGGTTATCTGAAAAGAAGGGGGAATAGTGTTCGTACCTAATCAGTATGCGCCGGCCGAGAGGATCATTTTCCTGGTCATTGGTGTGGCGCTCACATGGTGGGCTCTTGATGGCTTCCTGGACGGTGAGATGTATCTGCCTGGCCGCAAGGAAGGCATATACCTGCGGGACGGCTTGGCGGTGGTTCTGGGTGTCGTCGGCGCGCTCACGGGTGGAGTTGCATGCTTCAGCGCGCTGATCGATCACTACGATCGGCGCGATAACGAGAAGAAATATCGAGAGTTCTTCGTCTTTTGCAAATATGTCGCCATAGCTGCCATCACCTCCGCGGTGGTGCTGCAGCTGCGTGCAGGTTAGGAGTGGGTATGCGCAAGCTTCAAATGTCTGACCAGCCGATGTTGCTGGGCGAGGAGGATCTACTGAGGATCCTTGTCGGGTTGGTTCGCTCGCCGGCGGCGATGGGCGAGGGGTGGGATCAGCAGCGACATCGATCTTTTTTGGCGCGCCTGGCCCAGGTTGTTGCGGATGAATGTGGTGGTGAAGTTGAACCGACGAATGATGGGCAGCTGCTGGTCAGGCTCAACGAATCATCACCAGAAGGCGGCGGCATCTGGGTGCAAGCTGAGTCGGAGACGAAGCCTTCTGCCCTTGGTGCCCTGCAGGGGCTCCTGAATGTGCTCGTTCGGGACGGTGACGGTGGGTTCTTCATCAACCAGGAGGCGATCGCCGAGGTCAATCATGCTTCGGCCGTTGCCGGCCAGTGTCCGATCCTTTTGCAGGGGGAGGTGCCCGATGATGCGGAGATTTCAGAATATCCCCGCAGTGAGTGGCTGGCTTCTGGGGTCGATGAGCCTTATGAGGCGTGGGTCGACGAGCAGCTTGCCAGTCACTTCCACGAGCTCCAGGTTCTGGCTCCTGGCGCCGCTGCGAATATATCCTAATGCATATGCGATAGTGAAACAGCTTGATTGATGGCGTATCGCCGCTAAGATGTTGTCATGGCCCAACAGGAGAGCACTTATGCGATCGCCATCGATGATCCCCAAGAGCGAAAGCCAGAAGCTGAGCGAGCTCTTCGCGAAACCCAATGCATTTTTGATCCAAGCCTATCCGCTCCAGTCCATGCTCCGGCTGCCGATGGATCTTCGTCTGGAAGTCATGCGGCGTCAGGTCTCCTACAAAGAGCCGCAACCCCACCCGCGCCCTGCGCAAGTGAAGGTATCGGGCATGGTCGTCAGCCCGGAGAAGCTGGTGGCTGAGCGCCGACAGGCAGAGCGTATCCAGCGCGAACTGAATGACCTCAACCCTCTGAAGATGGGGCTCGACGCCGCGGAGGAATACCTCCAGGAAACGGTAGCCGAGGAGATCCGCGAGGCGCTGCATCTCTCCGATGCGGTATCTGCCGAGGGGGCGGTGGTGGCTCTGTTCGAGGACGTTGCGGAGCGTACCCTGGTGAGCGCCGGCGAAGCCGTCGTTGACCTGGCCACTGAGGTCGAGTACCAACTCGGGCGGCTCTAGGAATGTACCGATCAGAAGTGCGCCTCACCGGGCGCGATGTCTTCCTGCTGCTCTGCGCTGCTGACGTGATCACGTCGGTGTCTGTGCGAGGTCAGGTTTATGACCAGACCTCGCCAGATCTAGGTATCCGTGCAAACCTCCTGCTGGATTATCAATCTCCAGTGTTCGCTGGTTGCCCGCACGGCACCGTTGTCGCTGCATCGTGCCTGTTTGATGGGCTGACTGATGAGGTGTATCAGGAGGTTATCGCCCGTGCTTTGGCCGATGTTCATCCTCAGATTGCAGCAGGGGCTTCGGCGCGCGAGGCCTTGTCGATGGCTGAAAGCCAGGCCTTCGATGAGTTGATCTTCAGACCAGAGGCAAGAACCCTCACAGTCGATGAGCACCTGATGGCGGTGGCAGCAAACCATGGGCTGCTGCCGCGAGTGAGCGCTCGGGTGCATGAGTTGCCGTCTGTCGATAGCCAGGCGGTGCTCCGCACCCCACGCCGCTCAGCAGGACTCATTGATAATTCTGTGATCCGCTCGGCGATTGCGCTGGACTGCCGCGAGTCACCCTTCACTGAAGCTGCTCTCGCTTCGCTGATCGGTGTGCTGCCACAAGCCCCGGTTGTGGAGTTTCCGGCGCCTGCGATGCGCTAACGTTGCGTTGAATTATTTCGAAGCGCCCCCAGCGTTTGCGCGTTATGCGCGAAGACCGGTTTAGGTCCTGGATATGCAGCATCAAGCTGTGGATTCATGCATGCAGGGGGAGTGATCGCTCTGCTGATAAGGATCCACCATGTCGGTATTCCGGTTCCCATCTGGGGCCACCCTGGCCCAGGTCAAGAAGGATGCGAAGAGGATCGCAAGAGCGGAAGGTGCGCCCTTGCATCGTGCGCTCGATGTCGCCTCACTCCGTCACGGTATACGTCGCTATACAGGCCCGTGGACGGATGTTCCAGATGAGATCCGCGGCCGTCACGAACCATTCTTTCGACTGCCTCTACCTACGACCTCTGGGTTGGTCGGTGTACAGCTGTCTGCCGCCAGGCGTCACGCCTACTTCCTGGGCGCTGATATCGCGTCCAAGCGATCGGTGATTCTTCAGGTTCTGCGTCTGGCCCTGTCGCTGGGCCTGCGGCGGGTCGTTTGGTGTTTGGGTGCCGATGGTTGGGATGATGGCTTTCAGGAGTTATGGCTAGCGGTGTCCAGCGAGTTTCCTGGGAAGCTGCAGCGCTGTTCACCAACAGACGCTGCTGGTCTCCGGCTTGGTGCCGGCACGGTGGTGGTCATTGATGGGGCGCATCCTGACGCCGTTCACCTGGTGATCCCGCCGCGGGTAGCGGTGATTGCCCTTCTGGCTGAGGAGCATGCTCCTGATGAGGATCGCCTCGCGTTCACGCTGGGCCAATGGCCAGGAGAGCCTGATCGATCTCTGCGCTTCCTTTTGTCGGAGGCTGACGGCCGTGTGCACTGCGTCGATTTCGAGCGTTGGCAGGGCTGGCTGGATCAGGCGGTTGAGCATTGCATTCTGAGAGGCGGATGCGGCCTGGAAGATGTCGCGCAACGGTGGGGTGGGCAAGCCGCCCTCGGCTTCTCGCCGGCGCCGGCGCCGCTGGTAGACAGGGACCGTTGGCCCGAATATTCGGCCTGGTTGGCGAGGGTGGGCGCCGTTGGCCATGATGATCTGCTCTCGCCGGAGTCCCTCTCCGCGCAGAAGCAGTTCCTCTCCTGTGGATCCGGCGCGTAGCCCGGGCCCCGCGCCGGGCCAGATTCAGAATTGAGGGCCGTTCAGGCCCATCTCTCCGCTGTCGACCTTGCCGTTGTAGCGGCCAGCACTGCGCTGTGACCCATGCTCATAGTCATGAGCTTCGCTCAACTCCATGCCGGTTACGGGGTCGATCACCGTGATGTTGAAGTCATCCAGCACCTTGATTGGCAGGTTGTCATGGAACACGTCCAGGGCGACCCCGCTTTGGATGCCCTGCGAGAGGCCCGAATCCACGCTCACCGAGTAGACCCCGGCAACATCTTGATCGAGTTGATGCAGAGCGCCCTGGGGCAGCTCGGTGGTAACGATGACATGAAGCTCTACTGATTCGGCATTTGTTTGCATGGGAAAGCCTCGTTTTCCATTGTTTTGCATAACTACGCACCGTTATGCGCGGATTGGCGCTGCCGATATCGGCTGGCGTGGATATGGGAGAGCCTTCCTATGGCGATTGCCGTGCATGCGACCTGCAGGGCAAGAATTGGAAGGTTGCCGTCCCAGAAAAGGAGGGGGATGTACAGGAGGTTTCCCGCCAGGGCGGTCCAGAGGTAAGTTTCTAAGGTTCGTGCAGATTTGAGGTTTCGAGCCAGGCCCCAATAACCGCTCATGAACAGCATCATGGCGACGATCCCGCCTAGCGCCGGCATCGAAAGATTTCGATGGATGATCCAGTCAGCCAGTAGCAGTGCGATCGCCGCTGCGCTGTAGGCGTACAGCGCGATGTTTAGTGGGGAGGGGGAGATCCCCCGACGCCAAGCTGCCACCAGGCCAGAAAATGCAACCAATATCCAGAAGCCGTTGATTGCCAGCGCCGCGGCTGTGCCGCTCTGGTATGCGGGAAAGCAGAGCGCTGTGGCGCCCACCAGGTTGACCATCAGGAACCAGCGCGGACGCCTCTCTGTAAGGCCGAGGCAGGCTCCAAGGAATGCTGCAGCAATGAGAGTTGACCCCAGGTAGCCAATCAGCTCATACAGCAACTCTGGCTCGGTCATCGGCTCATCTCCTGAGGGGTCGCATCAACCGCCGGCGTGGCCGGTGCATCATCACCGCTTAGAACGCAATATCGCGGGTCTATCTGGTACTTGGATATCCAGTCGGCCGGCAGGCTTCTGGTGTGCAGGGTGCTCAGTAAGCGGTTTGGGTTCGATTCCTCGTGAGCGAGGAGATTGATGGCAACGGCAGGAGCCTGCAGCTCGTCGATGCCATAGTGCTGCACCAGGTGGGTCCTTACCGCCTGCAGTGGGGCGAGCTCGGCCTTACTCAGCCCCTTCAAGAGTCCGCCGTCCGCGGCGGCGCGAATCTTCTGGAGTGCGTTTTCGTCGTACGCAGGGTAGGGAGAGATCACCTTCTGCAGCCCCAGGGTGAGGAGTCTTGGCAACACATCCCGCCAGCCTCGTTCGAGCTTGTCATTCCACTCCTGGGCCCTGCGGACGATTTCGTCATGCCTCGCGTGGGCCCGGAAGCAGACGGCCGTCTTGAGTAGGGTGGAGACTGCATATGCCGCCATGACCATGGTGATGCCCGTGACGGTGTGAGCTTCAGAGGGGGCGAGATCCAGCAGGCCCTCGCAGTTGGCAACCATCGCCTGCCCAAGATCGGTGCTCAGGACGTAAGCGAGGCCGCTGGATGCGATCGAGGTCGTCACGCAGAGTTTGCGCAGGGTTGTCGCCTGGCTGAGCAGCGTCGGAAACCCAACCCATTTGCTCATTACGGTGGCCAGAGCGTCGCTCTGTTTTGGGCCCAGCTTGTCGAGGAAGAAGCGCATCGGTGGGAGTTGTGCGAACTGGTGCCAGCGGGCTCTCTCCTCGGCGGTATAGAGCCTCACCAGTTTGCTGTCTGTCAGTTCATGGGCAGCCTTCGAAACGGCTCGCGTGGAGGCTTTAAGCGCCTCAGCCGGACCGGCAACGGTCGCTTGAAATGCAACGATGCCAAGCTCGGCGTCGATGGTGTTGAGCCCTTCCTCGATCTGGTGTGCCAGATCGGAGCAATCTACGAGTCCGTTCTTCTTACGCATGAAGGACTCCAGAAATACGGCTGCTGATCGCCGGGAGCGTTTGCTGAGCGAGTTCGAGGTGTCGCCCCAGGATGACTGCGGCCTTCTGAGTAGCTGCCGTGTCGCCGCTGCCCATGCTCTCGATGAGCAGTCTTCCGTTGAGCGCGATGCGCTCAACCAGGCGCGACACTGCCGTTGAAAGGCGATCTTTCTGCCCAGGATCGAGCTTGGATGATCTGCCGATCATGCCGAGCAATTCGGCGCCGTCCGAGAGGGCGCGCTCAGCCTGCGAGAAGAGTGGTTCAAACGATTCCATGGCGATATCCCTTCGAGGCGCTTCGCAATAGCTATCGAAAATATTCATAGCGAATTGCGATAGTAAAACACGATAGTCTCTATCCGTTGCAGGATAGTGCCGATGTCAGGCAATGACAACGGTTGCGCCTAATGTTATTCTTTCGAGTGTGCAATACTCACAGGCGCAAGCGCGCAGAAACCACCCTTGTCAGCCTCGACACAGGAGTTTGTCAGTCATGAAGAAAATTCTCGGGCTCGTTGTTCTTTCGCTTTGCGCGATCAGCGCTTCGGCCGCGGATCTGATGGCGTCCTCGACGGCGCCAACCGTCACCCAGAACATCGTTGTAGAAGGCGCCGCCTGCCCGGGTGTTGGGGCGACGGGGTTCTCTTCGACAGGTCTGCTACTTTCTTGCCAATCCGGTTTGTGCGCGCTGGCAGCACGGGAGAGGATAAAACATGGCTTCGGTACACCCTGGACAGCGCATTCTCCTTTCAATCAGGCAGAAGCTGCACCCCAGCATGATCGGCATCGTGGATGAGTGGGGCGCAATACAAATATGAAACTACTTTGATTGGTCTCGGCTGGCACCGGATTGAAATTATTTGCCAGATGCAATTGCATCCGGTGGGATGATAGCTTTAGTTGGATGCGGCAGACATAGGTTTGTTATGCGCACAATATTTTCGCCAGGTAGTCGATGTGTGATACCAGCATTTTTAATTGTGGAGTGCTATCGGGAAATGCAAGTCGCTTGGACCATTTGTACGTACGCTGACGTCAACGGAATTGTACCTCCATCGCAACGATTGCGGTGATGGAGCTTGCTCGCATGGTCTGTGCAGGACAAGGTTCCGCAATTACTGGGCATCATTATTCACATCCGGTTTTGTAGCATTGCAACCCCAGGCATTACTTCGGTCAAAAAGTGGAGGGCTGACTATTCAATACGGGTCTTTCGGAAGCTTTCGACGGGATTGCCAACCGGATGCAAACCCTGGAATTCTGTTTAGACGATTTATCGAACAGCATGCATAGCGCCCTGCACATATCTGGGATATGGTTCGGCTGCTAGTGGCGCAGCCATACCTAGTGCAAAACAGGTTGGTTCAAACGGCACAGTGCCCGCCAATTGCTTGCCAATCCGGTCGCTGGAGAAATGTTGGAGGCGCAATCCGATTGTTACCAGTTTCGGTTGTGGCGCTGAAATAGTATCACCGCTTGGTGCAGCACAAATGAACGAGTTACCGGTGGTGGAGCTGTTGTAGGCAATATCCCTGGCTGTGCGAATATTCCGGGCTTTACATGACAGAGATGGGCGCCCGTTTTACAGCGTTCACAGCGAGCAGACCGGTTTCATCAGGCGGACTCCAGGAAAGAGCTTCCGGTGGGTTCATCTAATCTCGCCACTCCCTGGGATAACATGGAGGTTTACGGGTATTTGCCAGCGGTTGTGATTGCCAATCCGGTACATTCGGCGATACCACGGTGGGTAGTCTCTTCCGTAATGGCAAGCTAATAACGGCTCGCTAGAGCCAAAAAGTGTTGTGGCTGGGGTGGCACCATCCTGAATATGCTTTCGATGCAACCTCTTGAGTCTGCAACGATAGCATCAACCCCCTTGAGCGCTCGCACATTAGTTCCCGGATCTTCGCATGTATTCAGCCTGCATTATTAGCAACCCAGGCAGTACGGGTATGGGCCTTTTGTTCTTAGGCTTGCCAATCCGGTGCGTGGTCCCAGCAGTTTGAAATGTTTGATTTGTTGAATTAAATGTCCATCCATGTCAGGTGTAGCTGCCGTTAATTTGGCGTCAACAAACTTTGCTCCATAGCAGGATGCGCTGGGGAGTGACCGGCCTCATTGGAACGAATTACAAATCCAGCACTGGTAGTCGCTCAAGCCTGCCCGGAAGATACCTATTTCAAGCATCATGGAACGGGTACTGCAAGGCCATCAAGGGTGACCTGCATTGACTAGCTTGCCAATCCGGTAGCTGGACATGCTATCGAAAGTAACCGATGCGCCAGTATTGATCAGAGCGCTATATAGAGGACCGGACGGCCTATGTACAGTCGTGTTGAATACTCGCATCTGGAACACAAAGATGAGTTAGATTCAAACAGCTTACTGCTGCTAAATGGTTATATGGGGTCTGCCGACGTAGTGGGGAATGTTGGTGGCCTTCTGTTTGTAAACGGCAACCCGGATTGGCAATGCCGAAATTGGTGTGGAGCAAATCAGATCCGCTTCCGCAAGTTGCATTGTTCCCGGCCGCTGCAACAGTAAGGATATCAGGATTGTTGGCCCCACCGTTATGGTTTGCCGCCTTCAGAGCAGGGTATGCCGCTCTTCCGATGTAGCTTTGTGGTTTGCCAATCCGGTCGTTGGAAAAGCGCATCAATGATCGATCCAGGCCCAAGATCTGCCCTTGCCTTCAATATTAATTACTGCCTGGGTTTCAATGCTCTCAATATATGCTCAGATCCGCGGTGATGTCCGAGACTCAATGGGGGTTGAGATTATCGTTAACGGGACTCAAGAGGTTGCATCGAAAGCAGATAGTGAAGGATGGTATAGCTTCGAATCAGTGAGCACTATTCTAGGCTCTAGCGATTGCTTCGTTATTAGAACCATTACGGCCAATAGCAAACTACCCACCGCATGGTATCGCCGAATGTAATGGCTGCAATCAAAGCAATTCGCACACATACCCGAAGTAATATGTATCCCAGGGAGAGTAGTGATAATACCCTCCTTGACGCTGATTGTTTTCTTGAGTACCCGATGGGGCAAGAGCAGTCCCCGGTGACGGTGTTTGCCACATTACAAACCCATACTTCGTCATGTAGGAGCCACCATATCCTACGCCATGTCGCCACATACCGGATTGGCAATCACATGGACGGAAAGGGATCGCAGCACGCCCTGGCACTTTCCAGCAGGCTTGCATGTCACCTAAAACCTGATAAGGGCCCGTTATGCCTTCCAGGAACGCTGCAGAATACCCATTTTCAGTAAGCTGTTTTGGCAGCTTAAAAGGTAGTACCAGATATATGGCTTGCACCTGCGTAGCTGAAGCAATCGCATTGAAGTTAGGTCCTCATTGGTAATGCGGGCGAGCCTGTCACCGGTCCATTGACTATTCCGGATTGTAAACTAGTCAATTCTTGAGAGCCCCAGGCAGAACCTTGCCAACAAAATTGAAAACTAACGGTAGTCCTTTTCCACAAACCGGATTGGCCCGATGAATACAGATGCGGGCGTGCCCTCACGGATTGTAAATAATGCATAGGCATAATGCATGGCTGGCAACCACTTACCGCAATTGCACAAGTTAGCAGCTGAATTAAATCCGGCAGGGCGAGCACCCACCTGTCTTAGGGTTCGCTATGTGGCACCCACTGAAAGATGCGGTCATAAATCCGCCCCCAAAGGAGAATTCTGCAGGTGTCTTCCAGCGACCGGATTGGCAATTAGTCAATAGCCTGAGCACTGTGACGGCGACTGACGAACTCGCTCATATGACCTGCACAACATAACCCGGGTGGTTTGGCAAGACGCTTGCAGGAGTGCCAACTAGGTGAGTCATGTGCCTCGGTCACGATTGCTATAGCACTCCGTTAATAAAAATGCTGGTATATCGCTGCCCGTCGCGAAAACTTGCGCATCCACAATATTCCAGCCGCATCCAAGCTAAAGACTATAATTATCAGCCCGGATGGTTTCGACGTATACATTGGCAATTTGAACCAGCCCCAGACCACAGCCCACCGGATTGGCAATCTACCACAACGGATTGGCAACGGTGACACTCACGTTGCCGGGGGTCTTGTAGTTCTTATGGCTCTGGGTAGTTAAATCCTATTCCGCATCTCATTGACTATTCCGGCACGCATAACCTAGTCCATAAACTTGGTTGAGCCCCAGGCAGAACCTGCTGCCACAAGTATTGGAATACCGAACATTACATCGGAAGTCGGCATACTGCATCGCGGTGTCCGACCCACCCTGGGTACACCAGTCTTTGATAGTTTGCGCCGTGGTATCAAATCGCCGTGCGTTGGTCGTCTTTTTTAAACGACCGGATTGGCAATTTACTCAACTCGATGGCAAATATAGCCGGCGTAAGACGATGAGCTTGGTTGCTTATCCCATCCATATGATGCCCAGCGCGGACTAAAACCAGAAGGGCAAGAGCAACTTCCGGTTCTCAAATTTGGTATACACCCTCCGTACGTCGAGCTTGTAGCCAAAGAGCCACCGGATAATGTCATGTAACCGCCGCCATCATCATTCGAACGCGCCCACACCCCGGATTGGCAATCACTATTTTTTAGTTATAGCAGAGCCATTCGACCGGGCAAACTCCACTGGAGTCAATCCGAGTTTGATGCTGCGGCGCCCACACCGAATGTGATAATCAGCGCGATCACCACCCATTTACACACCGGATTGGCATATCTAGTGCACGCTTGTAACTAATATGGCAATCTGTACATGAATTTCCAATGAAGCGGCGCCAGCTCCGCCACAAACCGGATTGGCAAGACTATTTTTTAGTTATAGCAAGCCACAACTGCTGCGGCTTGCCAGAATTTGATACAACCCAACAATCCCATATCGGTATATATGGTCATTGCATCAGCGGCGCCAGCTGCGCATGGAGTAAAAGGGAACAAGCTCTTATCAGATACATTAGTGTCTTGGCTGCCGCCCAGAAACACGGCTTCATAACGGTGGGCGCCAACAATGATACTTACTGTTCAGCGGCAACGCTCATTGCATAATTTGCCGTTTACAAACAGGAGGCCACCAACATGGCGGCAATGCAATATCAACATGAGGGTAGCCATAACAAATTGATTGCGCCGCAGAAACCCAGTACGTTGGAAGAGCAATTCGATGTATAAGCCTCACCGCTTTGAATCTTTCTTACTCCTGGCTCCCGCCTCCACACACCGGATTGGCAATCTAATCAGCATCAGCTACCTGGCACTGCGCAACACCTATGTCTGGCAACTCTCAACTGCCAGTTAGTGCTTCCCCTGCATAACGCTGCATTCTGCGAGCATGGCAAGAACTACCACCCAGCTATCTGTATAGCTTCTAAAGCAGTTTCTGAATATTGCGCAGAAGCACCCGATAGTCAGCGCCTCACCAAATAGTTGTTTCGGAGACGCCGGCATGCCAGAAGGTGCGCTGTCCAGGGTGTAAGCAGGGCTCAGCCATGTTTTATCCTGCTTTTGGGTTCCCAGCGACCGGATTGGCAAAACGGCAGCTACCGCGCGGCCTCCAAGCATTTTCTCCTGATACTTTATTGAAAAAATTGTCTCAGCATGCGGCCGCGAGCGGATCCACCATCACCACGCGCCTCTCGTCGATCATCTCCAGGTACTGGTCCGGAGGTGGAATGGGGTCAGCGTCGCGGAGCGCAGTCATCAAGCGTCTGAGCAGCTGGTCTTGGGCGATGCTCAGCGCGGTTTCTCGCGATTCGCTGGTTGCACTCAAGTCTTCGAAGTCGAGCAGCCTGATGGTTACCCCGGTGCTCGTTTGCGTCACGGCCGCAGGATAGGGGATCAAATGGTTGATCACCACCTGGCGACCCTTGCTCTTGCCGCCTTCGAGCTTCTTCACCAGGCGCTGTGCTTTGAGGTGCGTGTAGCGTTTCAGCATGCTGAGCGACTTGTGTCCGCTGATCGCGGCCACTTCCATCATGTCCAGGGTGCCCAACTCGAAAAGCCTGCTGATCGCCTCGTGTCGGAGATCGTGAAAGTGCAGATCCTCAATGCCGAGGCGCTGCAGCATCACCCTCCAGGTCGACTTGATGCCCTGGGACTGGTAGGAGAACACGGGCCCCTTGGACTGGACGCCAAGCCGGATCAGGGCGTCTCTCGCCTTCAGCGAGAGCGGAACGTCGCGCCTGGTCCCGTTCTTCGTATCTGGGAGGTGCGCAACGCGCGACTTCAGGTTGATGTTCTCCCACTGCAGCTTGAGGATCTCGCCCTGACGCATGGCTGTCTCAAGCGCGATGACGATGATCGAGTACAACTCGGTGTTCCGGTGGTTGTGCGCATAGCGAATGATCTGGCGCTCCTCGCGGGGCGTCAGCCGTCTCTCTCGACCGGGAGGGCTCTTGGGCTTGCGTACCTTCAGAACGGGGTTGTCGTCGCAGATACCCCATTCAATGCGGCCCAGTTCGAAAAGGTTCGACAGCAGCGACATTTCCAGCCGAACAGTCGCCGGCGAGAGGGGTTTACCGGTTTTCGAATTGACCTGCTGCAGGCGCTGATCTCGGTAGCTTGCAATGTCGACCGACGTAATCTGCCTGGTGATCTTGCTGCCAAGGATGGAGTTGGCCAGGTGCTCTACTCGGTAGCACTCCTGCTGGTAGCCTTTTTTGAGGATCGAAACCCTAGTCTTGTACTCGTGCAGGGCTTCCTTCAGCGTCATCTCGGTCATGCATATCGTCCAGTCGCGCCTGCGTCCTCGCAGCCAGGTCGACCAGAGACACATCAAGCACTTCGCAAAGGGAGAACAATGTGTCGAGCGTAGGAGAGCGCTGCCCGAGCTCCAGGACAGAGATGTAGGTGCGGTCAAGCCCGGCCTCGAACCCCAACTTTTCCTGGGTGAGGCGTTTCTGCTTGCGCAGTTCGCGGAGAGCCTTTCCGAAGGCCTGATTATGCTTGCGGATGCTGCTTTCCCGGCGTCAACACATGATAAAAGCCGGGATTCTCAGCGGTTCCGACTATAGTCGTCTTCCGCTTATAAACGGAGTTTCAGTAGGCAAGCTACCCTGGCCTGAAATAGAGACGGAGCGTCTATTCCGGTGGTCCCGAGCGCAGGGAGGCTATATGAAATAGTTGTGATAGTGAAGCAATGAGGTATTTCAAGCCAGGTGGTTTGGATGGGCGCCAGTTGACTGGCGCCTTCCTTTTTAGCGGGGGGCAGGAGAGTAGTCGGCCACTTGAGCTTGGTCTTGTTCCTTGGCAAGACCAAGGCGATCACGCACGAACTTCTCGACGTGCGCGGCCGCCTTGGCAATGGCTGCCAGTGCTGGCAACGCAGGAATTACGCCGGCGCCGGCCATGGCGATATTGTTGCCGAGAGACTCATATCCACCGGAAAGGCCATGTTTGACTGCATCCCACAGGGGAAGAATCTCGACACTCGCCACGTACTCCTTGTAGGCCATGGCGCCATCTTTGGTGACCCGGGCACCGATGCCACCGCCCTCGGTCATGATGTTGATATCGTGCATGGAGTCGATCGCCGCGCCACCCATGAACATCATCAGGCCCGGGGCCGCAGCCAGGGCCAGGGTCTGCAGGGTGGGGGTGTTGCGTAGCGCTTCGGTGCATTTCTCGAAGATCGAGCGGGACATCACCTGGTACAGGCTCGTGCCCTGGGTGGGAAGCATTTGGCTCATCTCAGTGTCTCCGTGCCGCTGCGAAGGTGCGTTCGGTCAGGGTGCAGAATTCGTCGATCGGCTCGACGACCTTTTCCATGTCCGGTGTGTGGTCCGGCGCGTTTTCCAGCTGCACCAGGATCGTGTGATAGACGTTGATCTGCAGCGCGACCTCGGCTTTAACCTCGGCGCTTTCCTGGCTGTCCAGGAGAAGCTTCGCGGCGCCTTCCAGGCGCTTGGTCCGTTCTTGAGTTTCGATACGCATGGGACTCCTTTTGACGCTATGCGGCTGGCAATGCCACCTGGTTGCTGAGCGTGCACGCGCCATGCAAATCAACGGCGTGCAGCTCATGATGTTGAAGCAGGATCGATGAGAGTTCCTCGTCGACAGTGAACATCGAGGGGGAGGGTTCACCGCTTCGCAGGCGCTCCAGTGCCTGGGTCGTGGAGGAGGGAAGGGATGCCGCAGTTGCGATCGCCAGCGCGTGCTCGATTTGGGTCAGGCAGGGGCGGTCGGCCTCAAGGCCCTGTTCGACAGCAAATTGCACAATCCCGTAGCCGGAGTGCTTGTGCATTAGCAGGTCGGCGACTCCCGATGCGGTCTGCTGGGTGAGCCCGTCGCCAACGATCGAGAAAGACAGTTGCGCCCGGGTCATCAGGTTTGCGGCGTACTGCCGCAGCGTTGAAACACGCACGTAACCCGAAAAGTCGCCTTCCTCTGGAATGCTGCGGTAGCCGGCGAGGGCGGCTTTGATGAGGTGAGGGTCGCTGACCGGCTGCCATTCGAGTTGGCCCGAGTCTCCAGGTCTTGCCTCGTCCACCAGCAAGATCTCCTTGGCCTTCAGGCTCGGGTAAACAACCACTTGGCCCCGGTATATCGGGACGGCAGAGTTCTGTGCAGCGTCGTCGTTACTCATGGGCAGCCCCTAAGCATCTGTTTGTGCTTTCGATAGAATAACAGAGCATATTCGATTGGTGGCTAGCAAAACGTGCAAAAGCGATTACGATAGCAACACACTTATCGCCACGGTGCCCGCGCACTATGTTCAAGCGCCGCACAACTCAGCCACAGGAGTTACTCGGTCGAGCTGTCTTTGACGGCTATGACTACGGGCTCTCTTTTGCCTATGTCGAGGGCTTGGGCCGGGCGCTCGGCGCTCATAAGGCCCGATGCTTTCGCAGGCCCGGCCATCGCCTTCACAACGCGTGGCGAGTGCCGAAATCGGTCGTGCACGAAGATCTCAGCGAGTTCTTTGCGGCGATCCAGGCAGTTGCTGGTGATGCCTTCCCCGAAACGCTGGAGACGTTCACCCGCAAGCTCGATCAAGCCAGGGCGGCGCCGGTGGCAGACGCCTTTACTGCCGGCATCTGCGTTCGGCTATCGGCCATGGTCGACGGCAAGGTGCTCGCCCGCGGCGACTATCACCCCGGGCTGGTGGCGATTTACCGGCGCATGCGCGGTGTATTTCTGGGGCCGAGCAAGGCCTGGAAGATCAACTGCACCCCCGAAGTTCTGCGCAGTAACCTCATTGAAGGCCTTGGCCTCAGCGAGGATCAGGTCGAGATACTTGAAGGCGTGCACGAGCTGCTGGAGGACGGCTCCCTGACTCAGGCTCGTGAATGGGATTCCATCGCGGTCGGCGGCACAAGGCCGGAGCCAACTGGCGAAGAAGATGACCTGAGCGAAAACGAAGTCTATCTGGCCAGTATTCCTGAGATCACTCGCACCAACTGGACCCAGACTGCCCTGGCCGAAGCTTTGACGCGGTATGAGTTGTATGACTACCAGCGTGCCGGCGTAGCGCACCTGGTGCGACGGAGCAGCGCGCTTCTCGCTGACGATATGGGCCTCGGTAAAACCCGCCAGTCCATCGTTGCT
Source organism: Pseudomonas sp. SP16.1 (assembly GCF_052682975.1). Lineage (NCBI taxonomy): Bacteria > Pseudomonadati > Pseudomonadota > Gammaproteobacteria > Pseudomonadales > Pseudomonadaceae > Pseudomonas > Pseudomonas sp. SP16.1. The sequence continues at coordinate 73,537 of NZ_JBQYFZ010000002.1, read as the reverse complement.
GCTGACATCCAGGCGCAGGGCCGGCCGACGCTGATCATCTGCCTGGCCAGCCTGGTGATCAACTGGGCCCGCGAGATCGCCGCGGTGAAGCCGGGCGATCGTGTGGCCATCCAGGAATACGATCCCGAGGCTCAGTGGGTCATCATCAATTACGAGCGGCTTGGCCAATTCGTCAAACTGGCCGGGCACTTCGCGGTGATGGTGATCGACGAGGCGCATCGCCTCAAGGAACCCACGGCCGAGTGGACGCGGCATGCGTTTGACATCGCCTCGCAGATCCCCAATCGCTACCTGCTGACCGGCACCCCGGTGCTGAACAGGGAGAGCGAGCTTCATACGCTGCTTCGTCTGTCCGGACACCCGATCGGCCAGATGCCGCTCAAGGCCTTCTGCGAGCAGTTTGCCGGCAGCAGTGAGTTCCGCACGACACTGCGGGCCCGCCTTTCCGATTGGATGCTGCGCCGCTCGAAGGACGTGCTCACAGGCCTCAAAGGGAAGCAGCGTCAGACGGTCGCGGCGCGACTTTCTGCAGCTGATCGTGACGCCTACAAGGCGATCCTGTCTGGCGACAAGACACCGCTTGCACGCATCGGCGCGCTGCGGTCGCTTCTTGAGCGTTCCAAGGCCAATGCCTGTCTCGAAATGGTTCGAGATCTCGATGCAGAAGACAAGGCGATCGTCTTCTGCGAGTTCATCGAGACCGTCGACTGGCTGAAAGAGCAGTTGGAGGCATGCGGCATCAGCGTCGTTACGCTCACTGGCAAGATGTCCCGAACACAGCGTCAGCGATCGGTCGATCGCTTCCAGTCGGACGAGGGCGTGCGGGTGTTCATCGGTACGACCTCTGCGGCCGGCACCGGCATCAATCTCACCGCGGCGAACTATGTGATCTTCGCGAGCCTTCCCTGGACGCCGGCGCTCCAGGATCAGGCAGAGGATAGGGCCTACCGTAATGGCCAGCTCAGGATGGTGGTGGTCAAGATCCCGCTGGTTGAAGATTCCATCGACCAGGGTTTGTGGGAAATGTTGGCAGCGAAGCGAGCTGTCGCCCGGGACCTGATCGATCCGACTGATCTCGACGAGAGTCGCGCAATGGCGTCTGCTGCGGCGAGGCTCTTGGCGGCATAAGTGCAGCTATCTTGTTGAAAAGTAACGTGACCTTAAAGAATTCCGGCGAGGGCTGCGCCGGAAGTTCATCGTCACCGGCCACCCATTGTCCCTCATCTCGCCGCTCCTTACTCACGCCTGCGCGTTCGTAATTCCAGAAATTACTTCCAGAAAATTGGGCAAACGCAGCTGCCTATCTATGTCTATATCCATCGATATTTCAGTGACTTAGCTACTTGCTGTGGCGCCAAGATTCTCTTTTTCCAAGAATTAGTTGTACGGACAGCGACGCCGCCGCCAGGCGCGCCCTCCCCTTAGGGCTATAGAAATGCTGATAAGTACGGTTATCAGCAATTTAGCGCCCTTCTTTTGCCGAAAACGTTGCATTTGCAATTGGTATTGTCATTGCAGGTGGCGGCAGTGCGCGTAAAGCCCTTTCACAGCGTGGCTTTCCGCTAATTTCGCCAATTTCAGCGCCGTTACACATGCAATCATGGTTGACGCCTCGCGACTGCGCGTTTAGTTTTGCAATGTCAAAACGAAATCGAGGCCGAGAGATGAGTCAGAAGAAAGCGCTGGATCAGTACCCCACGCCGGCGTGGGTCGCTGAATGCTTGGTTCGGGAGCACTTCGCGGATCTGAGCACCGCTGATGTGGTTGTGGACCCAACCTGCGGCCCTGGGCGATTCCTTCAGGCCGTGCCGTCGCATGTCAGTGCATTTGGGGTCGAGATCGATCCAGAGCTGGCCGGCATTGCGCGCAGCCTGACAGGCCGCCAGGTGATTACCGGCGACTTCTTCAAGGTTGAACTCCCGGCCCGGCCAACAGCGTTCATCGGCAACCCGCCATTCAAGCTGGCCTTGGTCGATCGCCTCCTCGATCGCGCTCATGACCTCCTGGAGGATGAAGGTCGGGTCGGACTGATTCTGCCCTGTTACGCGTTCCAGACTGCGGGACGGGTCGTGCGATACAGCTCCGACTGGAGTCTTCAGCAGCAGATGATTCCGCGATCGATCTACCCAGGGCTCTCGAAGCCGCTGATGTTCGCCATCTTCAGGAAGGATCGGCGCCAGATGATGATCGGGTTATCGCTCTATCACGAAGCCGCTTTCGTTCAGGCGCTGCCGGATGACCTGCAGGAGGCCCTCGTCGAAGGGCCGGTTACATGGGGAGGACTTGTGATCAGCGCCATCACGGCCGCCGGCGGCGAGGCGGCCCTCGCCGACATCTACGACTATGTGTGCGCGCGCCGGCCGACCACGAATCCGCACTGGAAGGAGCAAGTTCGTAAGATCTGCCAAGCCCGGGCGCGGAGAACCGGCCGCGGACGGTACGCCGTTTCCGAGGCTGCTTGATCAGGTATAAGTTTTTCGGAGAAAACCGCCAAAAATATAGTTTTCTCGCGGCTTCTATAGGAATTTCATCAGGTAGCGGATGTGCGTTGATCTGGCCTGTTGTCTATGCACGTACCCCTGACATGTATAGAAAACCTCACTTTTCTATGCACGTCGCCAGCACCTTGAGCAGGTGAACTACATACCCCCCGAAAGAGTTGATCGGCTTCAGGTCAGCCTGGAACCGAACCCGAACAGGCTCTGCCAGCATACCCTCCAGCGCGCGGTACACATCGAGATCAGCATCCAGTTCGAAGATGCCGTAGGGTTTGCAGTTCACGCCCTGGCCCATCGGGCCGCCTGGGGATCCGATGACTGTCACTTTCGCAACGAGTTCGCCGGCTGCGCGGAATGTTCTGGCGCCGAGCACAACGGCTTCGACCTCAATCGACAGTCCGCCTTCGCGGAGCAGCTGCATGCCTTGATCGCTGAGGTTCACTTCGTCACCAGCCGGCGTAGTTCGTCACCAGCTGGGCCCAGTCAGGCAGTGCCGCATGTGCCCGAAGTACGCTCATCGCGTCGGCAGCGTGGATCTTCGTTGGGCACCCGCCAGTCAGGAAAAACTTGTCCGGGCCCTGGCAGTACAGATGCAGGATCGTCAGTGTCATAACCTGCTGGAGTAGCGACATTGTTCGATAGGACTTGCGCATAGCCTTGAGGTCGGCCGGAACCGCGTCCCAGCTCCCTGCCCAGTCGTAGCCGCGAGGTCGCATGTTGTAATGATCGCCGTTACCCGGGTGCTGTTGATTGTGTCTTTCGAAACACCCCTGAAGCTTGTACTTCTCGACGATATCCCAGGCGGCCTTGCCGAATATGCGAGCTCGCGCGTCCGCCCCTTCAAAAGAGGGCATCGGCGCGCCGCACACCATGGCTAATGCCGCGTACTCCGCGTAATCCATGCTCGGTACTTTGTCGACCAGGTTCACCAGGGCGTAGCTCGGGAACCGGCCGGCTGCGAACGTAGCGTTGACCGCGGCGTACGCCGCCAGTGCGACCGGCTGCTGCGAGTGGTGGATGTAGGTTCCGCTGGCCGTTTGGATGTCGGTAAACGCCCATACCCCTGGTGATGCCTGATGAACACCCAGGGCTGTCAGGAGTTCGGTTGCGTCAGTCGCGTAGCTGGCAGCACTGGTGGCCATCGCCTATTCCTCTGAGCTGGATTGTTTCTCGCCGGCGCCGGCGGTGATGAGGGCCTCGGCAGAGAAGCCCTGCGCTTGGCGAAGCTCTTCTGCCCCCAGGCGCTGCTGGGCGGCCTCTTCTGGCAAGGACTCGAACGCCACGTTCTTGATCGGCGTCCACTCAAGGCCTGCGCGATCCAGCAGAACCTTATGGTTGAGCCAGTCGACCCCCCACACCTTATACACACCGGCATCGCCCCTAACCCGCGCCCGATACTCCGGCGCCGGCGGCATATTTCCGTACTTGCTTTTACGCGACATGCTTAGATCCTCAGTCTCTCTTCTATGCCAGCGGCCGCCTGGCAACCCACCCTTCAGGCTCATCTTCGAACGAAGTCAGCTTGTTGTACTCGTGGAGGCATGCGGGGGTGTCTTCGTAGCAAAACCGCTTCTGGTACGCCTGCTCGTAGGTGACGCCCAGGCAAATGGCGTAGGTGAACATGAGAGGCAGCACGCCAGCGTAGGAGCCATCTGGCAGCCGCTTGGCGCCTACAAATCGCGCTTCGGGGCCACGCATCCATTCGGTGAACGCATCTTGCTGGCCAGGTCCTGACGGATTCAGAGTCTCATGTACGGATACCACGCAAGTGCTCCTTGGCAGCGTCAGTTATTCGCGCGAATAATGGTTCTGTTAATCAGAACCTGTCAAGCGTCAGCACCTTTGTGGGCGCTCACTCCAGGCGCATCTCGCACGGCTCACAAATCAGCTTCAGTCCCGGCTTCCCCCATACGTTGGTTTTGCAGCCCGGGCACGAATACTTCACCCGGTTGCTCTTGTCACCAACCTCGCGGATCGAGACATCAAGACCGTTCGCGGCAGGAATCTGCAAGGCAGCTTCGAGTCGCGCGCTGGCGTGGCCGCCCACTTCATCGCCCTGCTCCGGCTGCGGCGCGCCGATGGGCGCGAAGGCTTGTGCGGGCTGACTGGGGGGCTGATAGGGCGAGGGGTATCTATCCATCCAGGAGATTGCAAAGCCGCGCTCAAGTAACTGCCTGGTCACCTTGTCGAAACGGCCGCCCGGGATCACGTAGTCGTTCATGCTCTGGCCGACCTTCTTCCCGCCTGGCTGGCCGGTATCCGAAGGCATCAGTCCAATGCGCTCCATCTTCAGGGCCCACTCGCGATTGTGATAGCAGGCTCGACTTGGGGTGCCGAAGTGGGCCTGCCAGAGGTGGGCCATCTCATGTACCAGGGTCTGCAGTATCTCGACCAAGGGAACGACCGCGAAGAAGTCCGGGTTCATCGCAATCTCGTCGGTTTGAACACCGTCGCGGCGGATGAAGCGCGACTTGGAAAAATACCCCATCGAGCGCTTCTCGCGTTGGAAGGTGATCAGGCACGGCGGCAGCAACGCCTCGAAGAGGTGGTCATTGTAGTAGTCGTAGGCAGCCTGTAGCTCCTCGTACGCCTCCTCTGTCGGTCTTTTGAATTTCACCCGTCCACCTCCCCGCCATTTCCTGTATTGCACATTACAGATTTAGAACATGAAGCGCGCCTCGGAATTGGTGATCGCTAGCTTCTGTGCTTAATTTTCAGCGTTGACACAAAAACAAGCAAGTTATAGTTTAGCAATCACAAACGCACACACCGAGGCAGTTATGCGAGCGCCGAAGAAGAACCAACCCAGCAACCCAGCAGAACACCGCAAGCAGCTGATCAAGCTTCTGGAGGCGAACAGCCGCCGCCGGAATCTCTGGGATGTCTTCGGTGACTTCATCGAGATGGCTGCGCTGTCGCTCGCCAATGCTGTGGATTGGGCGCAGGCCGAGCAGCGCGAAAAACGCTACATGTCCATCGTCAAGCGCTATGAGCCGGACGAAGTTGCTCGCTTCCCGCAGATGCTCGCCGAGCTCACCTCCGCGCTGGAGTACGGGCCCGATGACGTGCTGGGTCGCGTATTCGGCGAGTTGGAGTTGCATAACGCCGCGCGCGGCCAGTTCTTCACGCCCTATCACGTCTGCGCCTTGATGGCGCGCCTGCAGATTGATGGCGCCGGTCACCTGGATGGGCTGATCGAAAAACAAGGGTTCATTCGGGTGAGCGAGCCGGCCTGCGGCGCCGGCGCGATGGTCATTGCCATGGCTGAAGCCATGCAAGAGCGCGGCGTGAACTACCAGCAGTGCATGCATGTCACCGCGCAGGATGTTGACTCCCGCGCCGTGCACATGGCCTATGTCCAACTCAGCCTGCTCCACATCCCTGCAGTCGTGATCCTCGGTAATACCCTGGCGCTGGAAGAGCGCGAGCACTGGTACACGCCGGCGCACATCATGGGGCTCTGGTCACAGAAGCTCCGCCGAGGCTATGCCCTCGGCAGCGCGATGGATATCGCGGCGAGCCAGGCGGCCGCGCCCGGTCCAGATCTTGAGGAGCAGCTGGGCCTGCAGCTTGAAGAGATCGCGCCCGACTGCGCAGAGCCGCTGCTCACCTCCACCGCTTGGGGGCAGCAGGCATGAGTCGGCAGATCGATATCTTCGCCGAAGGCGCTCAGCGCCTGCAGATGACCGAAAGCATCGAACTCACCATCCAGTCTCTTCAAGCATATGGCGAGTCTCACGACCACTGGGCGATCGCCTGGTCAGGGGGTAAGGACAGTAGTTCGACGCTGACCTTGATCATGTGGCTGATCGACTCCGGGAAGGTCAAGGCGCCGAAATCTCTGACGGTGTTCTACGCCGACACCCGCCAGGAGCTGCCGCCGCTGGCGATCGCCGCCAAGCAGATCATGGACGAGCTCGAAGAGCGGGGGATCCATGTCGAGGTAGTCACTGCGCCGCTGGATAAGCGCTTCATGGTCTACATCCTCGGCCGCGGGGTTCCTCCGCCAAACAACAACACGCTGCGGTGGTGCACTCGTCAAATCAAGATCGACCCGATGCAGGCCGCGCTTGAGCAGCGCCTGGCCGAGCTCGATGGCAATGTCCTGATGATCACCGGTGTGCGCCAGGGTGAGAGTGCAATTCGCGACAAGCGCATCGAAATGTCCTGCGGCAAGGATGGCGCCGAGTGTGGCCAGGGCTGGTATCAGAAAGTCCTGCCGGAGTCGAAAGGGCTAAAGGGGCGTCTGGCCACCCTCGCCCCGCTCCTGCACTGGCGGGTCTGCCACGTCTGGGAATGGCTGAAGCACTGGGCTCCCCTGGTTGAGTTCGGCGACTGGTCGACGGCGACCATCGCAGACGCCTACGGCGGCGACGAAGCCGAGGAAGTCAACGCTCGAACCGGTTGTACAGGCTGCCCGCTTGCCAGCAAGGACACCGCACTCGACACCATCCTTCTCAATCCGTCCTGGGCCTACCTGGCGCCACTGAAGGGTATCAAGCAGTTGTGGCGGGAGCTGCGGGAGCCGCACAACCGTCTCCGCAAGGCTGGTTATGAGTATCTGAAGGATGGCAGCACCGCCGCAAACCCGCAGCGCATGGGACCGATCACTTTCGAAGCCCGTCTGATGGGCCTCGAACGAATCCTCAATATCCAGAAAGAAATCAACGATGCAGCCGATCGCCTCGGCCGCCCCCGTGTTGACCTGATCAACGCAGAAGAAGAAGCGCGCATTCGTGAGCTGATCGCTGCTGAGACATGGCCGCAGGGCTGGGATGGTGACGAACCGACTGCTGACACCCCTATGGATCAAATCAACGCCGATGGCTCGGTGCAGCCATTGCTGTTCGTCTAACAAGGAAATCCCTATGACTTCGATGAAGAAACCCTTCCCGATGGACTTCAAGACCCAATACGGACTGGCCTTGGAGGACACTGACGACGCGATTCTTGCAGATTACTTCTGCGGCGGGGGTGGCGCTGGTACAGGGTTGGAGATGGGCCTCGGCCGCCGTGTCTCTGTGGCCAAGAACCACAGTCCGGCAGCGATCGCAATGCATGAGGCGAACCACCCTCATGCCACGCATTACACCACCGATGTCTTTGAGGGCGAGCCTGATGATGAGTGCCAGGGTCGTCCGGTAGGCTGGTTCCACATGAGCCCCGACTGCACGCATCACAGCCAGGCTGCCGGCGGGCAGCCGAGGAAGCGTGAGATCCGCAACTTGTCATGGATCGGCTTGAAATGGGCTGGCAAGAAACGCCCCTGGGTCATCAGCCTCGAAAATGTTAAGCAGATTTTGCAATGGGGGCCGCTGATCGCGAAAAGGGACAAAACGACCGGTCGAGTAGTGAAACTCGACGGAACGATTGCTGCACCAGGTGAGCGTGTTCCTGTACAACAGCAATTTCTGGTGCCTGATCCCAAGCGCCGCGGGCAGACCTGGCGCCGTTTTGTCCAGCTGCTGGAAGGGATGGGCTATCAGGTCGAATGGCGCGTTATCAAAGCATGTGATTTCGGCGCGCCAACGAGCCGCGAGCGACTCTTCATGATCGCCCGCTCAGATGGGCACCCGATTGTTTGGCCGGAGCCGACTCACGCTAAGCAACCGGTTAAGGGCCAGCAGAAGTGGAAGACTGCTGCCGACTGTATCGACTGGTCGTATCCCACCAAGAGCATTTTTGGTCGCAAGAAATCATTGGCAGTAGCCACCCTCCGTCGAGTGGCAAAGGGGGTGCGCAAATTTGTACTGAACAACCCCACCCCCTTCATCGTGCCTATTGCCAATTGGTCGGGTGAAGCCGTCCAAAGTATCGGGGATCCTCTGCGGACAATTACCGCTTGGCCGCGCGGCGGCACCTTTGCGGTGGCGAGCCCTACGCTTGTGCAGACGGGTTATGGCGAGCGCGAGGGGCAACAGCCTCGCGTTCCAGGACTGGACCAGCCGCTTGGCACGGTCGTCGCCGGCGGCGTAAAGCATGCCTTGGCCAGCGCGGTCATTCTTCCGGCGACTCATCAGGGTGCAGACCGGGTTAACGATCCGGCAGATCCGATGCCCACCGTTACAGCGGCCAATCGTGGCGAGTTGATGCTTGCAAGCCCGATGATGGTTGGCGCCGGCGGACCGATCTACGCTGGCAAGCCAACTCCTGCTGATCAGCCATTAGGCACCCTGCTGACGCAGAGTCATCGAGCATTGGCCGCGGCACACCTCGTCAAGTTCCGCTTCAACAGTGAGGGCGCGAACATCGCTGACCCCATGCCGACCGTCACGAGCGGCGGCGATTACAAGCGCCCTGCGGGCGCGGCCCATGCTATGGGAATTTGCACTGCTTTCATTGAGCAGGCCAACTCGGGCTTCAACACGACCTTTGGTCGAAGCATGGATGACCCGATGAGCACCGTTACAAATACAGGCAGTCAGCAGCGCCTCGCCTCGGCGAGTCTTGTGACGCTGCGCCGCAACTGCCTCGGCCGCCCAGTAGACGAGCCTGTTCCGACGATGACTGCCGGCGCTGAGCATCATGCATTGGTGGAGTACAAGCTTTCGCCGGAACACGAAGAAGGCGCTCTTCGCGTTGCATCGTTCCTGGTCGACTACGACGGTGATCGCAGTGCTCACCTCTCCAACGATGAGCTTCTTTCGCTCGTAACGGTGTTCGTGAACGGCATCCCGTATGTGATCGTCGATATCTGCCTGCGTATGCTTCAGCCGCCGGAGCTTTATCGCGCACAAGGCTTTCCGTCCGACTACATCATCGACCGCGGCGCCGACGGAAAGACATTCAACAAAACCGAGCAGGTGCATATGTGCGGCAACAGTGTCAGCCCTCCCCCAATGGCTGCCATCGCTCGCGCGAACGACCCTTGGAAGGCTCGCCAACAGGCGAGGATCGCCGCATGAATCTCAACGACCTCTCCCCCGCTGCCCGTTCTGCCGCCATGCGCGGCGGAACGAGTGGCTGGGGGCAAGTAGGCGGGCTACCGGGGCATATCCGCTACGCGGAGCCGGTGGCGTCTACGTCGCGCCGGCGGTGCGGTTGTGGCTGCAAGCGCCGCGCCACGCACATTGGCATGGCCAATGGTGTTGCGTTGATTTCTGGGTGCGAACTCAAGGTTCGCCGGTGGGTGAAAGAAGGAGCGAACGGATGACCAGCGTGCACGACGGCAAGAAGCAAACTGCGCTGCAGATGCGCGCACAACGCTGCAACGCGGCGAACGAATTCATCCAGGTGATCGCTAGCTGTGGGCGCCACTTCTTCCGAGATAGAGGGGCTGGCCATAACGGCTTCCTCAGCCTGAATCCGCGGGGCACGATCGTTTGGTTCCATGACGATTACACCGGACAGCGGATCAACATCTCGAAGGAGGGAGACTGGGCTGGATTTTCGCATGGAGGAACGCTCAAGGGACTGCTGCAGTCCATCGGCCGGCATGTGCTGGCTGGCTCCCGCCTTCGCCATGGCTACTTCCAGCCGGTGATGGACAACGGCTTCAACAACCCCTGGGGTTACGAAGAAGACATCCTGCTCGTCCGCGCGGCTGGAGTTCGTCTCGGGCTGGTCTCCGCCCCTGCAGAGCCTGTCGCCACCCCGCAGCAGGAGGCTATCGCATGAAGGCGCTCAGCGTTCGGCAGCCTTGGGCTTGGTTGATTGTCCATCGCCACAAGCCCATAGAAAACCGCTCCTGGAAGACCGGCTACCGTGGTGATCTGCTGATCCATGCATCCCAAGGCATGACGAAGGACGAATACGCCGAAGCGCTTTCGTTGTGCAACAAACTTGGCGTTGAGCTCCCTGAGTTTTCTGCGCTGGAGCGTGGCGGCGTCGTAGGACGGGTCACCGTCACCGGCTGCGTAGATGAAAGCGACTCGCCGTGGTTTTCCGGGAAATATGGGTGGGAGATGAGCGAGGCCGCCCCTCTTCCATTCATGCCGTGCAAAGGCCGTCTTAGCCTCTTCGATATCGACTACCAGGTGAACACCAATGTCTGACTTTTTCTACCTGCAGGACAGCCGCAGCAATGTCGGGACGGGCGCAATGTGGTGGGCAAAGGACGGAGCTGGTTACACCACCAGCCTCGATCGCGCGGAGCTTTTCACGCGCGAGCGTGCCCTAAAGCAGTTCGAGAGCCGTGAAACGGATCTGCCCTGGCCGGCGGCATACATCGATGAGCGCGCGCATCGTGGCGTGGATTGCCAGGCCGTGCACAAGAACGAGGGCGCCGAGGGTGAAGCGTTCTACGCCTTCATCGCAGGGGACTGGAACGGAAACGATCTGATCTGGCTCACCAGGAGCCTCTCGCGGTCCAGTGACCTCGGCAAGGCCAGAACCTTCACCCGTGAGGAGATCAGCGATCTGCTCGCGGACGAGTTCCACATCACTCCGATGGAGGCCTCTTACATTGAAGGCAAGGCCCGGCGCCTGATTTCGGTGAGCTCCATGAATCATCGCGAGGCCTTGCGGGGCGTGAACCTGAAACTGCCGAAAATCAAACGGCAGCGCTTGCGCCGCTACCTATCGAACTGCGCAGGTTGCGGCCGCTTCTTGAGTCAGGTTCAGGTTTATCAGGACTGCCCTAACTGCGGCGCGGATAACCGGCCGTGACATCCCCTTCTCCTGACCTGGCTCCTGCTGCGGCACGCAAGCACAGCTTCCGCTGGACAAGTGCCCCTGGTTTCGGCCGCTGGCGTGAATGCAACGTCTGCGGAGCAACCAGGCACGGAGGCTTTTTCTGGCTCGGCGGCTTCAAGAGCAAAGTCGAACCCCCTTGCTGCTACGGCTTTGGAGATCCTGAAGTGCGGGCATGGAAGGCTGATGCTCAGGCTGTAGAAGATTCAATCTAGCGTCAAAACATATCGCATTTTGTAAATCATCGTGCTTTACTATCGGCTATATGTTGGCATATTCCGATGGTGAGCCATGGCTGATAAGACGAACATCGAATGGACTGATGCAACCTGGAATCCTATCCGCGGTTGCTCGCGTGTAAGTGAAGGCTGCCGGTACTGCTACGCCGAAAATGTGGCGGCGCGAGTCATTGCAATGGATCGCGGCCGCCAGGTGCCGGAAGGCAATGGGGCCTATGACGGCCTGCTGGCTAAAGGGGGCCAGTGGAACGGCGCTATCAAGACGGTCGACAGCGTTCTCGATCAACCGCTGCGCTGGCAAAAAAGTCGCCTGATCTTCGTCAACAGCATGTCGGACCTGTTCCACGAGAATGTCTCGGAACAGGCCATTGACCGCATCTTCGTCGTTATGGCGCTGGCCGCTCAGCACACCTTTCAGGTGCTGACTAAGCGCCCCCAGCGCATGAAGGACTACCTCTGCAATTTCTCGTGGGAGCGCGCAGTCGAAAACTGCCGCGGCGCGGATGGTGTCTCCGACATCCTGCGCCACTCCCTGGATGCCTTGCGCGGTAGCTTCGGCCTCCGCCCCCGCCGCCCCAGTGAGGCCGATCGCAGCAGTTGGCCCGTGAAGAACGTCTGGCTGGGCGTCTCTGTTGAAAATCAGGAAACCGCTAACGAGCGCATCCCGCTGCTGCTCCAATCGCCGGCGGCCGTTCGTTGGCTGTCGATGGAGCCGCTGCTTGGCCCGGTCGATCTTTTGGCGACGCCGGCGGGCGACATCCTGTGCCGATGCGGCGGGTGCACGGGTATGGCCCGAGTAAATCCCAGCCACGCAGGCCTGCAGCGCATCGACTGGGTGGTGGTTGGTGGTGAGTCTGGACGCGATGCGCGCCCGATGAACCCGAACTGGGTTGCCGCCCTGAGGGATCAATGCAGCGCCAATGGCGTGCCGTTCCTGTTCAAGCAGTGGGGCGAATGGCGTCCGCCACTTGACGGGGAGGTGTTCTCTACCGCCATGGGCCGCGCCCAACGTGTCCCCGCCTTCATCGTGGCGAAGAATGGCACCGTGCATTGCTTCGAAAGCCCCACAACCGCCGATGGTGCGCTGCCCATGCTGCGCGTAGGCAAGCAAGCCGCTGGACGCCTGCTGGACGGCCAGCTGTTCGATGGTTACCCCACCACCCTGGATTCGGAGCAAGCCAATGGCTAAGCGCGATGTGCACCTCAAGTTCGCGATCGGCAACAAGTTCGTCACCGTCGAGGGTGGTTCCGGCTATATCGCCGATGCCCAGGACCCGATGTTCGACACCGTAAATGTGGTCATCCGTGGCAAGAACGCGTCAGGCGGTGTTGGCCCCATTGAGGATCGATCCTTCTACATCCAGCGTGACCAGATTCTGGCCATTGGCCTGAACTTCCTCGGACTGGCATCCCAAATGACCCCGCGGACGATGTGGGCCCGAAGCGGCACCGTTGGGTGCTCGCACAAGGAACCCACGATCTACCACCTGGTTGAAGAAGACCGCCGAGAGCTGGAGGCATGCAGCAACGAGGATCTCAAGCAGCGGCATGCCGATGTTCGCGGCCAGTACGAGAACATGCGTCGGCGCGTCCACACGCTGCAGCGCTGCCAGCGACTGCTCGAAACCCTTCCAGACTCTCAGGCGCAACAGCTCGACATGCTGTTGGCCTTCCTCGAAGGAACCGGTTCCTTACCGTTTGGCGTCCAGCTTGTTGCGGTCCCGCCTGAGGAGATCGCCGCACTGATGGCTGAAGGAAAGACCAAGCACTGAGGGCCGGGACACCCATGAACGCCGAGAAAACCTACTCACCGCAAGAGCGTGCCCTGGCCAAGCTGGGGGACTTCTGTTCCAGGCTGCGCCTGGATATGGCGCTGGAGAAACGCGCCCAGGCCGACCTCGAATCAGCCTTGCAGGCTGCAGGCCTTGAGTTCGAGCGCGAAAAGCCTCTGTCGAAGAGCGATATCCCGGATTTCCTCGTGAAGGTCGAGGGGATCACCGTCGCACTGGAGTTGAAGACCCGGGCGCAGCGCAAAGCCATCTTCCGGCAGCTGGAGCGTTACGCGGAACATGGCAGCGTCGACTGTCTGCTGCTGATGACAGGGACGGCCATGGGGCTGCCCTCGGCGATCAACGGTAAGCCGGCTGCCGTTGTTTCCATGGGAGGTGGCTGGCTATGAATCGAAGCTATGGCCACCTCGCCCTGGTGGATGGTTCCCAGTGGGTCATGCGTGGCGTCGCGCCGCATGTGGCGATCCGTCTCAAGCAACTCTTCCCGCGCATCCCGAAGTGGGTGACCGAAGAATACTTCTTCCCCAATGATCTTGCCCATTGCGCAGATCTTTCCTGGTTCACGACTCGCTACCCGTTGACCATCTCGCCGGCAGATGCCGCGGCGTTGGATTGGGGAAGGCAAAGTTTCGAGCGAGAGCAGGCTCGGATGGAGGAGATCCTCCGCCCCGAATACAGCCCCTCCGAAACTGTCGGCCTGCGTCCCGGTTGCGTGATTCGGCACTACCAGAGCCAAGCGGTCGACCTCACGCTTGCGCGCAAGTCGCTGCTCCTGGGCGACGACGTAGGGCTTGGAAAAACCTACACGGCCGCCGCTTTGATCCTGCACATGGAGACCCGACCTGCAGCGGTCGTTGTTCAGACCCACCTGCAACGGCAGTGGGCCGAGAAGCTTGGCGGATTCACCGAGCTGACCATCCACTGCATCAAGGGCACCCGGCCGTATGACCTGCCGCCGGCGGATGTCTACATCTTCAAGTACAGCCAGCTGCTCGGCTGGATCGACACCTTCCAGGACGGCTTCTTCAAGGCGGCCATCTTCGATGAGATCCAGGAGCTCCGAACCGGAGCCCAGAGTGGTAAGGGACAAGCAGCGCATGCGCTGGCCAACAGCGTGGAATACCGGCTTGGGCTGTCTGCGACCCCGATCTACAACTACGGCGTCGAACTCTGGAACATTATGCAGGCGGTTGACCCCGGGTTGCTCGGCAACCACGAGGAGTTCATGCGCGAGTGGACAGATGGCGACAAGAAGGTCAAAGACCCTCAAGCCCTCGGCACCTATCTTCGTGAGCAGAAAGTCTTCCTGCGTCGGACCAAGCGCGACGTTGGCCAGCAGATGCCACCGCTCAATGTGATCGTCGAAGAAGTTGGCTCCGATTCGGAGACGCTTCGGTCGGTCGAGCAACTGGCCCGCCAGTTGGCCATCAGGACGACGGAGGGCTCCTTCATGGAGCGCGGTCGCGCTGGTCGGGAACTCGACTTGCTCATGCGTCGGATCACAGGCGTGGCCAAGGCGCGCTTTGTGGCTCAGTACGCCAGGCTGCTCTTGGAAGCCGATGTGCCCGTCATGCTGATGGGCTGGCACCGCGATGTCTACGACATCTGGCTCCGGGAGTTGGCCGACTTCAATCCGGTGATGTACACCGGGAGTGAGAGTGACAAGCAGAAAAACGAAGCCAAAGAGGCCTTCGTCTCGGGCAAGACCAACCTGTTCATCATGAGCTTGCGCTCCGGCGCTGGACTGGACGGGCTGCAGTACCGCTGTTCGACGATTATCTTCGGGGAGCTTGATTGGTCGCCGAAAATCCATGAGCAGGTAATCGGCCGCCTGGAGCGGGAAGGCCAGGAAGAGCAGGTCACAGCCATCTACCTCAATAGCGATGACGGGTCCGACCCGCCTATGGTCGAGCTGCTTGGTCTCAAGGCGTCTCAGTCCTCCGGCATCGTCGACCCGAACGCTCCTCTCACCCAACGGCATTCCGACAAGTCCCGGATCCAGGCGCTGGCCGAGCAATTCCTCAAGCGCAAGGCGGCGGCGTGAGGCCTGCCGTCTTGCTACGGCTCAGGCAGCGATGCTTGGCGCTTCTCTTCCTTGTCGATTTCGGCCTGAAAGGCCTCATCGAGCAGGCTGGGCCTCTTTCGCCAGGGCTTACGCTCTGGCGTGGGCTCTGCCGCATAAGTGGTTACCGAGCCGCCGTAAACGTCTTCGAAAATTTTCGTGCGCTTCTCCAGAAGCTCACGCAATTCGTCTTTCCTCACGCTCTCTCCTGCAGATCCAGAGGGACCTTGATAAGCCTGTCACTACGGAGCGCTTCTGGCAAATGAGCACGATGCATCCCGAATCCGTCTGCTTCTTCGCGATCACTGGCACCGATCAGGTGGCCAAGGGCGCAAAGGAGCACTTCTTCCACCTGGACTGCGGCGGCTGCAGCGCCGAGGTCGCCTGTGTCGACCGAGGCTACATCGCATTGCGCGAGTCGCTCGTCGACCCAGAGGAAGTGAAATTCGTCGCTATTGGCAGCCTGGCTGAGCTTCTAGGGCTGCATCGGCAGCTGAGCGCTGAGTTTCCGCGCGACGGTGTTTCTGAGTACCCCTCTGGCCGTCGGCAATCCTATCTGGAGGAGGTCCTGCCCCATGACTGATCGACTGACCACCCTTATCGCCCTTGGCTGGCTTCCAGGCGTAGGCGCTGCAACGCTGCGCAAAGCTGCAGCCCATGACGGTATTGAGTCCATGGGAGCTGCTGACCTGGGCGCGATCGACCCGCGTATTTCCCGCGCGCTGGCCGAGGCCGGAGCGTGGGATGCAGCAATGCGTGCAGCCGAGTCCGATCGCGAGCAAGCCATCAAAGCAGGCGTTCAGCTGTTCACCCATGGTGGGCCAGGCTACCCAGCTTTGCTGGGGATGGCCGCAGACGCTCCGTTCTTTCTCTACGTGAAAGGCACGCTGCCCCTGCAGAACACCCTCGCTGTAATCGGGACACGCGCTCCAACCCCGCGGGGCTCTGTTGTGGCAAGCAAGATCGCGGGCCACTTCGCCTCCTCTGGCGTATCCATCGTGAGCGGCCTGGCCGTTGGTATCGATGCTGCGGCGCATGTCGCCGCGCTCGAAGCCGGTGGACACACCGTGGCGGTGCTCGGGCATGGGCTGCAAACCATCTACCCGCGCGAGCACGCGGCACTTGCTGAGCGGATCCTGGATCAGGGCGGCGCCCTGGTCAGCGAATACCCCTTTGGTACTCCGCTTGTGCCAAGACGCCTGTTCGAAAGAGACCGAATCCAGGCTGGATTGAGCCAGGCGGTTGTCATGGTTCAGAGCAAGCCAGACGGTGGGAGCATGCACACTGCAAAAGCTGCACTGCGCTACGGACGGCGCCTGTATGTGCCCGCCCCACTCGATGCCGACCTCGCCGGCGACAACCCTGCCGTCGAAGTGCCTCGCATGCTGTCCCAGAGTTCGCCTTCGGACATCTGCGAGCTGTTCCGCTGTGAAGCCGAGCGCCTCGCTGAGATCCAGACCATCTTCGGTCGAGAGGACTACGTGAAGATTTCCCAATATCTGCAGGACAGCGCTCAGCTGCCTGCCGCCAACGTGTTGCCAACCCAAGGTCAGGAGACCGACGCCATGCGAAATGACCGCACCCCAGCGCAAGAGCCCGTCTGGATCAACCCGGGTCCTACTACCCCGCTTCGAACCGGCCCTCAGTCGGCCGAGATCGAGGCGAAGATCGCTGAGCTGCAGGCCCAGGCGGCACGGGAGCATGATCTCGACGCTTTTGAGGAGATCGGCCAGTTCAACGACTCCATCATCAGGCTGGAGAAGATCACCGACCAGATGCGCCGCGATAACAGCGCGTATGCGCTGGCCCGCAAGCACTTGGTTCAATACTACGGATTCGACGGGACGCCAAGCGAGCAAGACATGCTGCAGGTCATCCTGGATGGCATGGATGCGAGCCCGGTTTACCGTCGCACTGTTGAGGAGGAGGCCTCGGACAATCTGGAGCTTGCTCTGCAGGCTGCAGCCGTGGTGCGCGATCGGGCGATCCTGGCGAAGGAAGAGCGCAAGGAGATCGACCTGCAATCCGCTTCCCCATCCTACCCTTGAGGCAGCGATGCGTAACGGCACTGCCGGCCGGTGCCGGCGGAGCACCGTTGCGCAAGTAGGCACATGTGCCTATTATGCAGCGGTCAAACAGAGGAGCTCCCGCACATGAACCACCCGATTCAACCGCTGGTCGTTGACTCGCAAGGCACGCTGCGCTTCAAGTCGAATGCGATCGTGAGTTACTTGCTCGACAATGGCGGCATCGACATGAACATGCTGGCCTGCAAAGACTTCAGCGCTGAAGATCGCGAGCAGTTCGCTCAGCTGACCGGCTACAGCCTCAGTGGTTTTGGTGAGTTGAGTTACGTCCGGATGGAAACCTATGCCGCCGCGGCGCTCATGGCCGAGACCGGTGTTTCCGAAGCCCAGGCCCGTATCGCGTACCTGGAAGAGGAATTGGCCAGCCTGCGTAATGCGCTCCGCGAGCCTGTAGCCAGGCTCTATGGGATCCATCCAGACGACATTCCGGAGCAGCCATGAGGCTCGCACATCAAGCCAGCGTAACCCTCAGCGCGGCTGATCTGTTCAACAACTGGGGATTCGCCGACGGCAGCGTTCTGGATGATGTGCTGTATGACATTGAGGATCAGTGCCCTTCCCTGGTTTCTGATGCAGCACTGGGCAATGGCGATGGGCGCTCATTCTCGTTCGCCCATGCAGTGCTGATTCGTCTCGTCGAGGAGTGCCTGCTTCCATCACTACCTCGGAAAATCCAGACCTACCGCATCCCATCTACGCACAGTCCAATAAGGGCTGAAGAGCACGAGAGCCCTGAGGGGCTATTGGATACGGCAGTCACGATCCCTGCAGACAAGGTGATCGAGATCGCTCTTCAGATAGCTTTGGGTCAGGCTGCACTTAGCGCCCCCCACAGCTCCTTCAGCCCCTGAATCCTTCAGGGGCGCACTCAAACTGCTGCTGCCTTCTGGTCCGGCCTGATCAGCCAGCGATCGCCATCGTGATGGGCGATCAGCTTGCCGTCGGCATCGAAATACTTCACTCGCCACGTAGGGTGACAGTTGTGTGCATGCTTGCCGTATTTGAGCTTATTGCTGAACACAACATCCAGATTCGCACTGTCGTTCATGCCCTGGATCGTACCGATGCCACCATCAACCTCGACCATCATCCCGATCTGAGCGAACTCAATACCGCGGTGGCGGATCATGTCTTTGATGAATTGCTGTGCTTTGCTCAGCTTCTTGGTGGCTGCGGCCATTCTTGGTTGCCTCGAATCGATTGATTATTAGGTTCTCCCGCGGGCTCGCATGCTTCGCGGAATGCTGCCATGCCGGCGTCAGTCATAACTGACGCCCAGTGCCCCCAGTTTTTCCATGGAGCGGCCCAGCCTTTGCGGTAGAGCGCCCGGATCGCCGGCACATGCCGCCGAGCTGTGATGATCTCCGGGTGCTCAGGGCTGAACTGGTCAAGCTCATTCAGCAGGCACGGGCCCGGATAGCTCCGTGCGAGAAATCGCATAACGGCTAGTTGACGTGCTGTCGGCTGGCTCATAGCAAGTCGACCCTCCTTATTCGCTGACCAATTCCCAGCCGGTGCTGTGCTTGTACATGCGACGGATGGAGACGGTGGTCTTGCTTCCGAGTTGGCCACGAGCGTAATGCTGCATCTTGGCCTTCCCGTCTTCGACGGTAATCACCTTGCACTGCCGTCCATAGGAGCGCTTATCCAGGTCTTTCCAGACCTGACCGGGTTTAACCTCAACCCCTTCCTTCGTGATGTTGTCAGGCGTCGTCATCGCTTGTTTTCCTGCTGTCGTCAGCTGCAAAGTAAGCCTCTTGGATCACATTCTTCCGCAGCCGCCACCGGTGACCGCATTTCACGCACCGACCATCAACCTGTCCCGTCGCCTGTGGGGATTCCTCACTCAGACGATCCGCGAGCTTTCCGCCGCGAACCTCATACAGGTCGCTCACCGTGAAGTGCTCATAGAGGTTAACGTCCGTTGAGCGGCAGGCTGGGCAACGACAGTAAATCGGATCACCCTTCTTCACTGAGAGCGTTCCCCTGGTGATCAAACAGGCCGGAACTCTTCCCCGTTGAGGAAGAGCGCGATGGTTTCGTCATGCTGTCCCCAGATGGCGATCGGAGTGCACGACGCGGCCTTGGCCATGCGTCGGGCCTCCTCCCCTGCCATGACGATCCCTTTTACCGTGGGGTCGCCTGGCAGAGGCTGGAGGAAGTTTCCAACGCGGTACAGCGTCTCGTCATTGTCGGAGGTGGGCATACTCAACTCCCGTCCCTGGCTGCCAGCACGCGGGCATCAACCTGAGCCATCTCAGCTGGCAGCTCGATGCTGGCCAGCTTGAGCAGCAACGCTGCGGTCGACTTCACACCATCAGTGGTTTTCTGCATCTTGCCCAGGTGTACGCAGCGTCCCTGCCAGTCAGGATGGTCCTTGGCCGGCGAGATACCCTGCAGCATTGCCAGGCGCATCCACTTGGCTCGATCCGGTGTGATCAGTTTCGCATCCCGCTCGGCGGCCGTCAGGTAGGTGCCATGGAACAGCGCCACGCGCGCGAACATGCCCAGGGCCTCAAGAAACACTGCATGCCCGATAACGAATTGCTCTCGTACATCGAACGCGGGGATCTGGGCCTGCAGCATGGGATTCCATTGAGGGATGTGGTTGCTGCACTCCTCCATGAAGCGGACGACGAACCCACTGACCTCGCCGAGGCGGTCCTTATCGATCAAGCCAATCGTCTTGTCGCCAACGCCCGTCAGGAGGGTGACGAAGCGCTTGAAGGAGACGAGGCTCCACAGCTTGTAAGAGCGAGCCGCGGGGTTCGCGTTTTCAAAGTCGATCCGGCGTTTCACATCCGGCATGGCCGCCAGCAAATCCAGCACCCAGGCATTGAATGGATTGCGGTGGTCGTACAGCGCATTGATCGAGCTGCTCGGCTTCACCTGGCGGCTGTTGATGTCCGAGAAGATCTGTTGGCTGCGCTTGAGCCCCTGGTCGAAGTGGATCTGCACCGGCGCGGTTTCATGCTGGAAGCCAGCGTCTGCCTTCAGGCACAACTCGATCGCGTAGCGACGGTGCTGGCCGTCGTTGATGAGCATGGTAGCGTCCATGGGGATGTAGAGAGTCCCCAGGCGGTCGTTACCCTCGATCGGCTCAAAACACATGGCCTTGTCGACGCTGGCCGTCAGGGACGGCAGCACATAGTCATCCCGATTCGACAGCATGTATTCACTAATGCCTTGGGCCCGCTTGGGGTTCAGAGTGCGTTGCGCGCGGAGCTCCGCGGGCACCTGCTCGTCATCGAATACGAACATCTTCGCCAGCACGCCGTAGGGCACCTGGGTCAGGTAGAACTCTTTGCCTGCCTGGACGCCGCGCACAGCGGGCACGCTGAAGGTGACTTGGTTGCGCAGCGAGTTGACGCTCTGTTGCGCCTCGAAGCCACGAGCCTTGCGTTGCGCCATTTCCTGCATCTGCTGGACCTGCACGGCGTGCTTTTCCCGTACTTCAACCTCGTACATCTCGCGCAATTGCTCCAGGGTGAGACCGAGGTCGTACAGGATCACTCCAGCGTCTTCAGCATGCATGTCGCGCTTCCCGGTCAACTCTTCCGCCAGGATCGCCTGCATCAGACGGAAGCCTCTGTCGCGGACCTGTTTCTTCTCCCATTCAACGATCAGATCTTCGCGGATATCACCTTTCTTCAAGCCATCTGGGCAGTGGACGGCTACGAAATCATCCTCCTTCCAGCGAGCGTTGCTTTGGGTGTTCAGCTTGCGGGCCTTCTCACGGGCCGAGAACTCGTCGCGATGCAAGGTGACTACCTCGCCACGCTGGTGAGACTTCAGCTTCAGCCAGAGCGACCGTGTTGCCAGGACTGCATGATGCATGGGAATCAGCCCTTCTGACGCTTGAGTTGGTCGACCAGCTGGGTCGGCAGGCCGCGGACGAGGAGCGTATTGCGCTCCGCGTCAAACTCGACCTTCGAACCCAGCAGGTGCGCTTCGAAACTGATCGACAAGCCCTCGGCCCTTCCGGTGAAGCGCCGGAACTGGTTGAGAGTGCGCTTATCCGCTGGAAACTCGGGAGACATCCCGTAGTCCTTGTTGCGGATGTGGTCGTAGAACGCCCGAGGACGATCTTCATCGATCAGGCCGGACAGCTCATCCAGGGTGATCGGTGCGCCCATCTTGGCCTGCGAGGACGCATAGTCGAC
Organism: Pseudomonas sp. SP16.1; assembly: GCF_052682975.1. Taxonomy (NCBI): domain Bacteria; kingdom Pseudomonadati; phylum Pseudomonadota; class Gammaproteobacteria; order Pseudomonadales; family Pseudomonadaceae; genus Pseudomonas; species Pseudomonas sp. SP16.1. The sequence continues at coordinate 52,067 of NZ_JBQYFZ010000002.1, read as the reverse complement.
CAGGATGCCGGTCTTCTCGCGGGCTGCGTCTTCTGGGAGATCTTCGCTCTCCACGAAGTCGCTGAAGGCTTTGAGCAGCGTGCGGGTCTCGCTGGGGGCGTCAACGCCCTCCTGGCAGCCGATGAAGTCGCGGAAGTAGTCCGATACCTTCCTCCCGTTCTTCCCTTTGATGAACGAGATGTACTGCTTGGACTGCTTGTTGTTCTGCCACTCGCTGAGGTTGATGCGTGCGGCCAGGTGCAGCTGGCCGAGGTCCAGGTGTTTGGACGGAGTGAGTTCGAGCGTGTCGGTCACCACCACCCCATCGCTGTGCAATAGCAGAGCAATGGTCAGGTAGTCGGTCATGCCCTGCTGGTAGTGGGCGAAAAGAACGTGTCCGCCGGTGGACAGGTTGGACTCTTCCATCAGCTTCTGCAGCTGCTCGACAGATTGGCGGCTGAAGGTCGTGAAGTCCTGCTCGTTATTGAGGTAGGCCTTCAGCCAGCCACTGAACGGGTATGCGCCGGACTCCTCGTGGAAGAAGCCCCAGGCCTTGCCCTGCTTGGCGTTGTAACTTTCGTTGAGGTCGGCCAGCAGATTCTCCATGGCTTCCGATGCGGCCAACTCGTTCTCGCGAGCATGCAGCACTGCAGGATTGCCGTCGGGCTTCTTGTCGATCAGGTGAACGATGCTGTGGCGGATGGGCATGCTGCCAACTCCTGTGGTAATGGTCAGGAGTAGACTAGAAGTATCGCAACGCAATTGCAATAGTAAATAACTGCGCAAATCGTGCTTTTGTATCTGCCAGCACTCTATGCACCGTGCATAGATGAGCAGACACGAGCACGCTTTCAGCGAACGACCTGGCCATCCTCCCAGGGATCAATGACCGGCGGGCAGGAAAGCCAAGGCCCCATCTGCTCGCGAAGCTCACTATCTCGCCTTTTTGGCTGACCCTTCGGTTTATCCATTTTCTCGGTCGGCATTGGCTTTTGTTTTTTCATGGCGCTCAACTCCTAGTGTGTGAGCAGGCGCAGCAGCGCAAAGGCTGCGAGGTGCGCTGGGTAGAATAGGTAACCCCACCGCCCAACCGGGGGCAGGAGGAATTGGACGCGCTGTCGCAGCAACCACAAGCCGAACATCGGGGCTACAAAGGCCGCCCCCATCATTAGCAGAACAAACGGCTCGCCCTCGGACGCCAACGCAGGAACACCTGGTATCAACAGATTGGCCGTTACACAGAGGGTCGCGGCGCAGCAGATCCAGAAAACACGGATCCAGCCCGTAGCCGTGATGGCTCCCACCATAGCCGCGGGAATCAGCACAGCGCTCGCGTGGTAGCCAAGCCGGCTGCTGGCGGCGATCGTAAACGCGAAACCAATGATTCCTAGCCAAACCGCGTGCCCCTGGTGATGAATTGCCAGGGCAATGAGGAGCGCAGGAAGAAGCAGCCACATGATGTTCAGCCCTGGGCCGAACAGGGCCTGATACGGAGCCTGGCTGATCACTGCGAATACAATCAATGAGATGGCATAGCGCCGGTTCTGCGCCCAGGGATTTTCCCCCTGGGCTTGCCGAGTGACATTCGCCGCCATCGCGAGACAGAAAAGAGGCAGCGCCATCCGGCCTGGAACCGTTAGCGGTTCAGCTGCAGGCCAGACGGCGCGCAAGTGGTCGAGAACCATCAGTACGATGGCCATCCACTTGATGAGATCAAGCGATCGAATGCGCACAGAGCTACCTGCGTCGACTGCTGCTTGAATCGGCAACTGAGCATTGAGCGTCTTCATGATCCACCGTCGCGCAAGGCGCCGAAGGCCCTGCAGCATTGCTTTATGATATTGCGATAGAATATCAAGCAATCTTTTCCAGCATAAGCCCAAGGCGCGACATGAACCCTTACCCTCTGATCACAAAGCTTGCTCGCGAGCTCAAGCGATCGATCTTCATCATCGACTGTGAGTCAACAGGCTTTCTGGACCCGGATGTCGCAATCGTCGAGCTGGGCTACCTGGGCGTCTCGCCGAGCGGAGTGATCAAACGCGAGGCCACCCTAGTGAACCCCGGCTTCCCTATTCCTGAAAGCGCAACAGACGTACACCGGATCACGGACCAGATGGTTTCCGGGGCCCGTGACTACCCAAGCCTTCACCCCTGGGTTTCCACCGTATTCGAGAGGCATGTCGTTGCAGGTTTCAACAGCCGGGCGTTTGATGTAGGCGTGCTGCAGGCTTGCATGGCTCGGTACGGCCTCCCGATCTGTGAGCCTGAAATGCAGCTCGATGTCCGGGATATCTGGATTGAAGTCAGCGGATCCCAGCGCGGCAAGCTCGCCGCGGTCGCCAAGGCCTATGATGTGACGCAAGGGACGGCGCACCGCGCCGACGGTGACGCAATCACCGCGGCAGGAATTCTTGAGGCCATGCTGTGGGAACACGGCGCCGAGAGAGTGATGGGTCAACTCGTTCAGCGCTCCCCAGCTCCGGCCAATGATCTGGTAGCGACTCCATGAGATGATTACGCGTTGTTTGGCCCAAGAAAGGAGTCACAATGCACTCATCGAGCACAAAGCTTCCCCGTATTGTCATGTGGCATGGCGGCCGGCAGTGGGACGGCGCTGCCGACATTCACCCCGGCCGCAAAGGCCGCAACGAGCGAGCGCCGGGCATCTACTGCACAACCCACTTCCTCAGTGCGCAGAAAAACGCCAGGGGTGATGGTCAGGTTCGCAAACTCGAACTGGAGCCACGCTTACTGCTTGAATCCGCAGCTATTCCCATTGCGGAAGTGGAGAACTTCGTCCGCAAGCAGATTCCCAAGCGTGCCCAGGCGGAACTCCTGACCAAGCTCCGTGCTGCGTCTGGCCGGCGGGACCTCGCCTCCCGGATTCTGGTAGGCGATGCCCCCCACTGCCTGGCCGAGTCGATATTGAACCTCTGCGTGGAAGCTGACCTGGCCCATGGAGCCCGGGGGCTCGCGCTTGCTGCGCTTTTCCTGGCAAACGGGATCGATGCCAGCTTTGAGAGCGCAGAGGGCAATGAGGTGCTTGGCGTGATCTTTAATCCCGCCTGTATCAAGTCCAACGTGCCTGTGGCGGCCAGTGAAGTTCCTGCACACATGTACGAACTTCCTGACCCTCGGTCACCTCAGGGCGGCGACAGCGCGCCCAGCCTCTAACTCCGAAATATTGATTTTGTGCATTGCAAAAGCATATATTGGGATGACGTGAAAACTAGGATTCCCGATGACTGCCAGGCTCAAGCAATGCACCGCCATCTCGATAGAAGGCGGTGAACCATTCACCGCCTATATCGATCAGCCGGGGCAGAGCCTGCTACTGCTGACGATCGCTGATGGCGCGGCGTCCGAGGCATGGACATGTCTGCACAGCGTGCCGGTCTCGCCTCTTGAATTCATCGCACAAGCTTCCCCAGAACACCTTGCTCAGCTGCTCACGCAGAGGAGCGGAGCGTCTCCTGATCGAGTTGAAATCGCACGCCAGGCGAAGTCGATGATCATCCGTCGGCGTCGCCTGCGGAGCATTGATCTCACGACTGCCCGCGTCTTCTACCGAGCCGCTGAAGCGATACCGCTGATAGAGCAAGTCGACGAGATGCCGGAAGCGATTCTGGAGATGCTCTATGGCGAGGACTGGCGGAACACCTACCCAAGGATGCCAGCACCCGACTTCGATGCAGTGTCGCGCAAGGTCGCTCGGCTGCAGGCCGCCCTCACCCAAATGCAAGCGTCGCCGGCAGCGTGCCCGCGCGGGAGTGACTCCGATGCGCAACAAGTACAGCCCTGAAACCTTCGAAGCTGTCATGTCCCTTCTGCGCGCCGGGGAGACCCCGGCTTGGCGGCGCGTTCGCGAGATCACCGGCAAGGGGTCGAGCAACACGATCCTCATGGAGGTCAAGCAGATCCTCGCTGAGGTGGCGGAGCGCGCTTCCGCCGGCGACTACCCCAAGCCGGTACAGGATGCGTTCTGCACCCTCTGGCTGGAGCTAAAAGCGGCCGCCCGCGGCGAGCTCGACGAGTTACGCACCTTCCTCCATGAGGAGAACCGGCGCGCCCAGGAGACAGCCAGCCAGGCTGAGCAGCTGGCCGCGCAGACCAGGGAAAAGCTCGCGGAACGAGACCGGCAGGTCGAGCTGCTGCAGCAACAGCTGGATATGGCCTCGCAGCGCGAGGAAGGCCTTACAGAGCAGTTGCGCCAACTGGGCGCGCGGCTCGTCCAGGAGCAGGAGAAACTCTCGACTGCACACTTGGCTCACCAGCAAGCCCTTGCGGAGAAAGATCAAGAGATACGCCATTGGCAGGGCAAGCTGGATACAGAGACCCAGCACCGCCACCAGGTAGTGGCCGAGATGGCGACCGAGCATCAGGCCAAGGTCGCACGGCTTGAGTTGGAGATCAGAAACGAACTGGAACGCTACGAGAAGGACACCGCCAAGTTCATGCGGCAGCTCGACCAGGAGCGCACCGAACATCGCAAGGAACTGAAGGTGTTGAACGGATCGGTTTCCGGTCTGCAGACGCAGCTCAGTGATGCAAAGCAGAAGACGGCCCAGGCCGAGGGAGAGAACGCCGCTCTTCGCCGGCAAGTTGAGGACCTTTCGACTCAGCGATCAACACTGGAGCAGCGCAACCAGGCGCTCCAGTCCGAGGCGATCGCCGCGTCCGCACGCCTGGCCGAGTTGACGGAACGGATCGCAACGCTGCAACGGACCGCCGAGCAGTTGGAGACATCCCCCCCAAATGCTCAAGGGTGACAAACGGTATCGACCTGTTTAGGCTATGCGGAGGCCGCTTGCTGCCTCCCCCCTCCGCCTCTTCAGGTATGGCGAAAGCAAGCTCTTCTCTTCGTGGTGGTCTTAACGGCTGGCACGTCGTAACGGAGGGAGCGACACGCTCTCATGCGCGCCAGTATCGTAGAGGCACACCATGCACACGACTAAATCTCTCAAGTCGCAGGCAAAACTCCTGCGCGCACACTTCTCCAGCCAAGGCATTGAGATAACTCACTCGCAAGCCCTGGAGGCAGTAGCCGCTTCGCACGCATTCAAGAATTGGCGCACGGCTGAAGCCATGCTGCCAGCTGAAACCTCGAATGCAGATGAAGCAACCGGACAGCGAGATGCTCTCAAGTCCACCGCTTTCGGCGAGGCGATCCAAGCAAACGTGCAGACAGTGATCCAACTCGCTCCTGCCCCCGGCGAATCGGCTGACAATTCGACACCAGGCAAGCGCATAGAATTAGCACGTTATGCCCTGCACCGAACCCAGTCAGAGCTGTGTTCAATGTGCCCTGAAATCGGCCTGGTCAGGCTCAAGCGGCTGGAAACGGAGTTTTCAGACCCAAGCGCCAAGGAGTTGAAATCGCTGATGAAAGCCGGGATCAATCCGATGTGGGTCATCGCGGGCATTCCGCCGATGTTGACAGGCACCATTACACCCCTGGCCGCCAAGGATCTTGAGCAAGGGCTACAGCAGAGCATTGATGACCTGATGAGCTCGCGCGCCAAAACCCTCGAAGCGATCGAGAAGAACCCGCAGCTTTACCCAGCAGATAGCGCTTCAGTGCAGAAGCTCAAGGACTCGCTGGTCTCCATGGCCAAGAGCGTTGACCAGATAAAGCAGGCTCTGACCTAGCCCACGCACCGAAGAAAGGCCAGGTAGCCCCTGGTCTTTCTACTCAAGCAAGCCGCAGATTCGCCCTGGCACCTACAAGCTTCATCGGCGCCCCAGGCGCCATTGAGCCGATCAGATCGCGGATGCGCGCATCCATCCGATCGCTGAAGGCCGGCGAGTCAACGTCGAAGAAGTTGGCGACACCGCGGGACGTTTGGTGCTCCCACCACTCCCCCTTCGTCAGATTCACGCTGGCCAGGTGCAATGGCGCCGTGGCGGGGTGGATCGCATGCACGATGGAGATCCGCTCGCCGAAAGCGAATGCGTCATGCGCCACGGGCAAAGAGACGAAAAATTCCTTCGACTCATCGTCGTGCAGCTTCAGTCCGATGCCGTGCTCATCTGGGCGAGACACCCACACAACGGTCCCGGAAGTCGACAGGAAGCGAATAGACGGCCAGGCATCATGCGCCGCCTCATCAGCAATCGGTGACTGCACCAGGACATTGCCCCAGCAGCTTCCCGATGCCTTCAGAGGGGGCTCTGCGGCAATCCAGTTGTCATTGGTGTACGCGGTGAAACGTGCGGAAGAGCTTGTTTCGTTCGCAAAGCGCTGTTCAGCAGCTTCGCGCCAGGCCCTGGTGCTGACCGGTAATACTTTATCCATAAAGAGGCGCTTCAAAACTGCTAGGAGCGGACAGTGATGGCTGTTTGCCATGTGCGAACTGTCTCACATTCTAACAAGCTTATAAATTCAAAAATTCGATTTGTTACAAATGTTTGGCGCTGTAAAACCGCCACATTCAAAGAAACCGATCCATGCCGCTCCGTCATTCCGACTTTAGTCGGAAATCATGACCGGGCGGTCGACCGGCTGCGCAGTGGAACTGCTCAACCTATCGACACCCTTGATGGAGCCGTATATCGGCAGGGTTTCCAGGATCGGGACATTGCTGTACTTGATATCCGACCGGCGGCGCCGAGGCACGGCTGCCGGATCCGGCGGAGGGATGTCTATCGGTGGGCCACACCAGAACAGCGGAAGCGATGTCTTCACCTTGCGGCGACTGCCATCGCCCCAGGTGAAGTTGACATGGTGGATGATGTCTCCGCTGTAGATGTAGGCCAGGTCTGGCTGAACTGGTGCGCGAAGCAGAGAAGCCAATCGGTCAAGGTCTCGCCTGGCCGCATCCGCTCGTTCAGCGGATTCAAGCTGCTCTTCGAGTGCCCGTAGAACCTTTTCGGGATGCCGACGGCTGATGACCCGGTGCGGAGTGAGACTGAACGAGGCCTTGCGCGGAAGAACCGGCTGTGCGCCGGCGAGCAGAAGCGGCCGAACCGCATACCTGATCTGCAGGCGAGGAACACCGCATGTCGCAGTGACAGCGCGCCATATGCTCTGGTGCGGCTTGAGCTTGAGCCAGTGCTGCAGGTTGCCGCCACCGATCTCCCCGCCTTGAGGAAGGCGGGCCAGCAAGCCAGCGCGCAATCGGCGCAGCGGCCTGCTGGCAGCATCGAGGGCAACCCGAGTCTGGTGTGCTTGCTGCACCAGGCTTGCCAGCTCACCACCGACAAAAACAGGGCCACTGGCGCGGAAGAAGCTTGGCTCGTCTGATTCAAGGCCACATAGAGCGCGGCGCAGATCATCAGGAATCGCCTCGTTCGGCTGGAACGGCTGAAGGCCGCGGGCACCGGAAATCCAGCCGCCCCGATGGCTGGCCTGCGCGCCGGCAAACAACTCCTGGTGAGCTGTATTCCACGCGCACAGCGCCGACTTGAAGTGCTCGATCTGCTCAAGCACCTCAATTATCGCCACCGGGTCTACACGGGCCGTATCCACCGCAGCCATCTGATCGAATCCGTTGATCTTTGTGTATTATTGCTAGCCTGAGAGTACACGTTTATGGGCATCTAGGATATGAAGATGGGGGTACGCTACCTGCTGTGCGTTGACCTGGAGGCTACTTGCGACAGCAGCCCAGGCTTCGAGCAGTTCATGGAAGCTATCGAGATCGGCGCCGTCATGCTTGACCTGGCCAAGGGCGAGCCTGTTGCTGAATTCAGCAGCTTCATACGGCCGACGATCAAGCCATTACTCACCCCTTTCTGCATGGAGCTCACCACGATCACTCAGCGGGATGTGGACTCGGCCCCTGGGTATTTGGATGTCCTGGCCGCCGTCAATGACTTCCTCCAGCCCTTCGGAGATGAGTGGCTCTGGTGCTCCTGGGGGAACTACGATCGAAACCAGCTGATCAAGGACGGGCAGCTTCATGGGCTTGCGCCGCTTCTACCGCCGGCGAGACACATCAACCTGAAGAGATGCTTTGCCAAGGAGCACAGGTCCAAGATGGTTGGGTTGCGCCAGGCCGCCCGCCAGCTGCAGCTTGAATGGGTTGGCACTCATCATCGGGGCATCGACGATGCCCGCAACGTGGGCCAGGTGGCCATGCACATGCTTGAGGCTCAAGCAGGACAGCTTCTTCAAGCGCTCGGCAACAGTGGATCTGCAGCAGGCACAACCTGAGCGCTCCCGCGGGGCCCCAGGCATTGCGATGCAATGCCTGGGCTAAAAAGAGCATCTCACTCCCTCGCGCTGGTCGGCCGCAAGTCGCGGCGCTATGCTTTCAAGGCCTGATTGCAAGCTGGGTTACGCTGATGCATCGGGGCGCGATCCAACTTGAAATGGATGGAGAATCCTATGAAACCAGATGAAATTGACGAACTGTTCGATCGCTTCGCGCGTGATGCGTCGAAGGCGGCCTTTGCCAAAGGGCTGGAGGCCGGCAGACAGCAAGGCTTCTTCGAGGGGCATGCGGTCGGCCAGTACACCGGCTTTGTAGGCGCGGTGAACATGCTCAAGCCGGCACTCTCCGATGGCCTTCGTCATGGGTCCCCTGAGTGCGGCCGCGCAATGCAGGGCCTGCGCAACATGATCCCGGACTACGTGACTGACGACGAGCTCGCTGACGCGTTCGAGCAGGAACTGGCAAAGCAGTGACAACGGAAAAGGCCGGCATCAGCCGGCCTTTTTTCTTCACCCCTGGACGACCCGGATAATCCAGCACAGCGGATTCAGATCCCAGGGGGCCTTTGGGTAGCGCTGATTCCAGTGGAACGCGTACTCCGTCCAGTTCGCATAGCCTTCAGCGTGGATCTCGTCATCTGAAATGTCCTCCAGGCGTCCGAGGCTGACAGCCAAGATCCGCGCGACCGCCAAAGGCGCGCCTTTGTTGTATCGATCGAGCCCCGTTACCGGGATCTGATCACCCTCTCTGCCAACGGGGCAGCTGTCGATCAGCTGCTGAACCGTCAGGCACCGCCCGCTACCCGTCGGCCACTCATAACCGGCAACCACGTCCGCCGCGGGAGGATCAAAGAGCGAACCCTGGCCAGTGGGCTGACCAGCGATAGTGCATGACTCAATGTTCACGCCGACAGGCATTCGCAAGGAAAGCTGGCGAAGATCCTGGTACACCTTAGAGCGCATCTCGTCGAGCACAATGACATCCTCAGGAATACTCATGATTTACGCTCCAGCCCGAGATAAACGCGCCATGGAATCAGCTCACCACCACGGTTGAAGAACCACCCCTTCCCCGTCGGCTTACCATGAATGACAAGCGTGAGGACGCCACCCGGAGATATCGCACGGATCCGGTGAAACTCATCCGGGGTTTTGTATGCAGTCATCCCCGCACGGAGCCGGCGCTCACCAACAAGTTCGCCGGTGCGGTTGTAGATTTCTTCGATGTACCAGCCTTGCAGGATCAGCGTTCGAAACGGCCACGGATGCGAATGCCCGTGCCGGCCTTGATCTGCACGCAGAATGCGATGGAATCGCGCCGCCACCCCCAGCCTGTTAGCCAGCCGAGTCAGCCGCGGCAATGCGCCAGGATAGTCGTGCGCTTCGTCCTCTTTCGGAGGGGCAGGCAATAACCACCAGCGCTCCATGTATCCCGGAAGGTGGAAGTACGGGTTCCGATAGGCGACCTGAAGCAGCCGATTGAGCAACCGGGGGTAGCGTGCCAATGCACACGCTACCCCACGCCAGAACAGGTCACTCATTTCAGGCCACCTGAGCTGCCGGCGGCGCCATCAGCACGCTGCGCCGGCCCTCCGCTGAAGCCGCACTGACAACGCCGGCGGCCTCCATCAACTCCAGCAAGCGCGCCGCACGGTTGTAGCCGATGCTGAGACTGCGCTGAACAGCCGAGACCCCTGCTCGACGCGAAGTGAGAACATACGAAACAGCCTGGTCGTAGAGCGGATCGTCCGTCTCAACCGATGCCGGCGCTTCGGTGCCCAGGCCCTGCGGGATCTCCTCTCCGCCGAAGCCCTCCAGCAGCGCCGGCATCATCCCTTGCAGCGTGAGCATCATCAGATTGAAGCTTGCGTCGAGTTGGCCGGCAGCATCGTCGCCACCATCTTGCGCGGCCTGGTCCTGCAGGAGGTCTTCAAAGCGCAGGCGCTTGATCGCCAGCTTGCTGTCGAGCACGAAGGACAGCTTGTCGCTCCACGCGATCGCCAGTTGAGTGACCTGCTTACCGGAGGAAAGGTGCAGCTGAATTTCTTCACTGGTGAGGTCCTGCCGCTTACAGCGGACCACCCCGCCGTCCTCGTGGGTGTCGCGAAGTTCGCATTCGTCCAGGACGAAAAAGCCCTCGCTGGCCTGGCCGGTCTTGAGCCAATCGGTAAGCGTCGCTGTCGGGGCGATTTTGACGCTGATCGGACGAACCGGCAGGGAGCCGATCGCCTCGCGCATGGTGGACAGAATATCTTCAGCCTTGTTGGTGCTGGAGGCATCGACGTAGATAAGGTTGGAGGCCACGTCGATTGCGGCATAGGTGACGCTCTTGCGGATGAACGCGCGCGGCAGGAAGGCTTGGACGATCTCGTCTTTCAGCTGGTCGCGCTCCTTTTTGTACACCTTGCGCATCTGCTCGGCCTCGATTTCCTCGACCTTCTCCTGCAGCGCATCGCGCACCACGCTGCCCGGCAGAATTCGCTCCTCCTTACGGGCCGCGATCAGCAGAAATCCATTGGTCGAATGAACCAAGGGGGCGTCCGGGCCCTTTCCGACCGGAGCGACAAAACCGTAGGTCACCAACTCCTGGTTGGCACAAGCGCGCGCGGGCTTGGTGGCCAGCGCGGCTTCCAGTGCCTCGGCATCGAGGTTGATGTTCTGGGTCAGGCGGTAGATGAGCAGGTTGCGGAACCACATGGTGTATCCCCTTCGGTGCGGGCTTATGCGCCCTGAATGTTTGCTAACGCAATATCAATAGCAAAACATTGGACTAAAGCGCAAGCGAAGCGTAAATTCTGCCCATCAAACATGCGCGGAGACCGCTCCAATGAAGAAGCTCATCACCCCTGCCCTGATGCTCACGATCCTTACCGGCTGCTCCAGCATTCCGCAGGATTACCAGAACACCGCGAAGTTCGGCGGCATCGGCGCGCTTGCCGGGGCGGTCGCCGGCGCAGTCATCAACCATGACAACCGAGCCCAGGGGGCTCTTCTTGGTGGGGTGCTGGGTGGAGCGGGCGGTGCCGGCTACGGCCTGTATGTCGACAAGCAAGAAGCCGAACTGCGTTCGAAGATGCTCGGGACAGGCATCACCGTTAAGCGCGACGGTGACAAGATCAACCTTGTGCTGCCCGACAGCATCACCTTCGAGACCGGCAGCTACCGCCTCACTCCCCAGGTACAGCAAGCGCTCAACGAAGTGGCTGCTTCGCTGCAGCGCTATCCGGGCAGCAGCCTGATCATCACCGGTCACGCCGATGCTACCGGCACGCCTCAGTCCAACCTGCAGCTGAGCCAGCTGCGCGCGAATGCGGTTTCGGTGTACCTGCAGAGCCAAGGCGTGGAGCCTTATCGCCTGACTGTCCTGGCCGCTGGCGACAGCGCACCGATCGCCGACAACAACAATGCCCAGGGGCGAGCGGCCAACCGTCGAGTCGAGATGACCGTGACACCTGGCGCCGCCGGCGCAGTGCAGCCGGTCTATCAACAGCAACCCCATACGCAGTACCAGCAGCCGCAGCAGTACCGGCCTTCCCAGACTCAACAGCGTTACCAGTACACGCCGGCACCTGTTTATCAGGCGCCCTACACCGCGAGCGCCTCCAAGCGGATCCTGAGCAACTCCCTCCTGCAGGGCATCTCGCAAGCCATCACCAACGGCCCGGCCGCGGGACTGCGCTCCGGCATGGCCACCGCTACACGAGGCGCAACCCAAGAGGCGACTCGCGAGGTCAACAGCACCATCCGCGGCTATCAATACGACAGTTTCGGGCGGTACTGATCATGCGCCGGAAACTCCAGGATGCAGCTGATGCCACTCGCAACCAGAACGCCTCAGCCAGCGAAATCCGGCACCGCCCTGAGCGCTACCGAGATCGCATCGCGCGCGGCACCGCCGCGCCTGGCTCGAACGCCGTACCCCTCGTTGGCCGAATAGAAGATCGCTTCTACCCAGGCATCGAGAAGTCTCGGCCAGGGGAGCCGCTCGAACTTCGCTGGAGCACCAAGCCTTACTCCAGCGAATCTCTTGCCGAGCGTGACGCTCAGACCATGGCGATCCTTGCCGCCGAAGAAGACTGTATCCAGGTCGAGGCAGTCAGCCCTTCAGTCACCAGCCTCGACGAGCAACACAAAGGCAACTACGCGGTGGGCTCGCGCGTCGAGAAAGGCATTCGGGTGTATTACGCCACCCTCCAGTGCACGGACTGGGGGAATAGCGACTCCGGGGTCTGGCGTGGCCCCTATGAAACCCGCGACCAGGCCGAGCAGAACGTCGGGCACAGCCTCGAAAACTGGATCGGCGCCATGGATCTCTTTGCCGACTCCATGATTCCACCGGGAGAGGAAGAGATCGGTCTCGACCACCAGCCACTTCCCAGCGGTCTGTAGCCCCGAGGATGAGCCACATGAGCAATCAAATCGACCATGCAGCGGCGCTTGCAGCCGCTCGCGCCCCGAACGTCACCGCGCTGACCGATTACCTGCTCGACGCCGAGTATGCGGACTTCAGGTCCATGTGCCAGGCAAAGCCAGGCCTCAACGACGGTGTTCCACGGCCGTTACCAGGGCTAAACGAGACCGATCTGGCTCGCTGGGAAACCGCATGGGAGTTGTTCGCTGAGGGTGAAGAGGAGTCAATGCCAGAAGCTGAGCGGGACTGGTTCGCAGCCAACGGCGCGGGTCACGTGTGGTGCGAGGTCATCCGCGCACGCGGGGACGGGCGAGTCAACCTGCAGCTGCTCGCAGAAGCCGAAGGCATGAACCCGGATACGCCGGCCGACGAAATTTTTCGTGGACGACACATCGATCCAGCGGACTACGCCGAGGAGATGCACCAGTTCATCAGCAGCAGCGGCATGGGGGCCGCATTCGCGGACTTTCTCGCCGGACAGATCCTTCTACAGGAGCGGTCCATTGAACTCGTAGATTCGGCCGAGCCGTCACTCTGATGCATAACCGCGCATTGTTATGCCAAACGATGCGCCTTTATGCCTCGCTTTTGCGCCATACACCCTACGACATCGAATCCCGGGCGCCCGCCCGGGCCAGGGAGGGGATTACCACTAATCCAACTATGCTCGCTAATCCTCCCCACCACCTCTGTTTGCCCGGTTGAACAGAGGGGATCGGAGAGCGCGGAAGGCGATTGTTGGATTAGTGGTAATTTCTGGCCGTCCTTATGGTTTTGTTTATCTCAAACAACGCTGCTATATTACCGCAATCCTATTTGTAAACATGCGAGAAGCCCGCAGGAGCAGCAATGAGGCAACCCAACGCATACTTGCCAGGAAGCAACCAGCACCAAGCCGGCGCGCTCACCGAATTTGAAGAATTGGTCGTGCTGAATGACGACCAACCGGTGGGCGTCGCACTTGCGGACGAGGCGCTTGCGGCGGGCCACACGCCAGAGGGGCTGAGGGGACAAGTTGTTTACGTCGACTTCCAGAAGAACCTTGCCTACCCGGCAGATCTGGGTCAGCACGAAGATCTGGTTCCACATGCTGTTCTCGAAGTGAACTTCCACCTGTCTGGCCTGGGCAGCTACCCGAGCCGCGAAGCCCGCACAGCGGCGAAAGGCGTCCTGCAGCAAGCGCTCGCATCGACGCACCTCGCCGATCATCTCAGCGCCTGCCTTCGCACCCGCCGCGGTGACCGCGCCCTGACAGTCGCCAGTGAGGTGATTGAGGACTCAGTTCCGGGCGCCGCTACGGCCGCGCAATCCCGACAAGTTCTGCTCCGCGCCCTGGAAGCATTCTGCGAGGAGCTGCAGCGGCACCCGCAAGCGGCCTTGCTTCATACCCCAATCCCTGAACCTGAGTGCCTGTTCAACGAAGAGTTGAGCCAGGCCTCACCACGCTGATACGGAGACGCCTCCCATGTCGACCCTCACCCGCGAAGCACTGCTCGCCATGCCGGCCGATCAGTACATGTCGGAAACCCAACTGAAGTTCTTCGAGACCCTGCTGCAGTCCGAGCTGGAAGAAGCTCGCCAACGTCACCACGACGCGCGCGAGACCATGCAGGACCGCCCCAACATCGCGGACATCTCCGACTGGGCCAGTTCCGAAGAAGAGCGCACCAACGCGCTGCGTCAGGCAGAGCGCAATGAGCAGCTCTGCCGCAAGATCAGCAAGGCCCTGGAGCGCATCCACGACGGCAGCTACGGCTGGTGTGAGGAAACGGGCGAGCCGATCGGCCTGCAGCGCCTGCTGCTGCGCCCCACCGCCACGCTGTGCATCGAAGCCAAGCAACGCCAGGAAGCACGCGAGCGCCACCACTACAAGATCCGCGGCGCGGCCTAGGGGATTCGACGATGAGTTACCTGGGATACGCCCACACTCGCGCAGGCTGGGACTTAGCGCTCAGTGACCTCAAGAATAAGGCAGAACGGATCAACAATCCGTCGCTTGCAGCCAAGCTGTTCGGCCCATCGCGTCACGAGGCAGTCGAAGATCTCCGAGGGCAGTTTCGCGTTATGTTTGATGTGATGAGCCCTCAAGAGTTGCAGCAGATCATCCCGCAACTGATTCAAGACCCTGCCTATTCCCATGTTCGTGCCCTCCTGACTCCCGAAGTGCAGCAGCTTGCCGATGCAATGCGCTCGTCATCACCAAACACAGTGGGAACCCCTCTCGCTTCTCTGATTGCCCCCACCCCGGCTGATCAGAGCCAGGAGGCGGCAGCCCAACTATTCGAAACGCCAGATCAGCAATACCCTGCCAGCGATCTTGAAGCCGGACCTAAATAAGCGACCTCAAGGAGTGAACCATGCAAATCGAAACCGCAAAACGCCTTCAGCGCCTGGAGCGCTGCGCTGAGCTCATCCAGGGCAGCAGCGAGACCGATGAATCGAAGGCTGAAAGCCTGAGTTACATCGCCAGCTACACCGCCCTGCTCAAAGGCGTTGAGGCCGACGGCGCAACTGACGAGGAACCGGATGTGGTCGCTGCCATCGTCAACCTCGACGAGTTCTGCGACCTGGTTGAACAGACCGCAGCGCAGGAGGCCTGAGTATGGGCATCACGAAATCCCTGATGAACACCGGCAGCCGCGCCATCTTCAATCGGATGTCTGGCCTTTTCAAAGACAGCCCTCGCCTCCAGGGCCTGGTAGCCAAGGGCGCCGACCTCATCTCTCCGGATGGCCCGGACAAGTCCACCACCTCGAATGCATTGGTCGACCTCTTCAAGCGGAAGGGTCTGACGCTGCTGCAGGACCAGCTGAGCAATGGCAGCAAGGCCGGCTTCGTGCAAAGCCTGCTGAGCAACGATAACGCCAAGTCTGGCTTCCTGATGAAAGCCGCATTCGTGGTGGCCCCGGCCCTCGCCGTGGCCATCACCGTGCTCGGCAGGCTGACCTCGGCGCTTAAAGAAGCCAGCGCCCGAACCCATAACCAGACGCCGCTCGGCGACCTGATCAAGGCCGGTGAGACCGCCATTCCAGCCGCTGCCACGCCGCGCAGCCCGGCTGACGAAAAAGTTTTGGATCTCGAATGGGAGATTCAGCTCGCCAAGGACGTGGGCCGCGGCCTTCAAGCCAACCTCGACAAGGCCAAGAGCACCCCGGGCGTTCATCCGGGCCTCATCGCCGACTTTGAGTCGCAGATCGCCGACAACACCCGCAAGCTGCAGCAGAAGCAGACCGAGCTTCAGGCGCTTCAGAACCCTTCCTCCGAGCCTGCTCGGGCCGGCACCGATCTGATGAGCCTGCTGCAGATCAATTCGGTCCCGATCACCCAGACCCACAGCAACGTGGACGCCGCCTTCGAAGACTGGACACGTAGCGAGAAAGCCTCGCGCGCTGAGTTCGGCCATACCGAGCGTCAACTGCGTGAGACGCAGAACATCGTCTACATGCTGCAGACCGACCTGCGCAACGATCCAGGCAACGCCGAGATCGAGCGCCGACTGACCGACGCCAAGCAGAACGCCGAACGCGCCCTGGATCTCCATTCCGAGTCCATGGACAAGCGGCACGCGATCGTCGAGCAGGGCAAGATGTTCGGCCACCAGGCCGAGACCTTGATGGCGAGCGAACCGGTTCCGGAAGACTGGAATCGACCGAAGGACTTCATCCCTGACAACTGGGATCAGCCTGCCGGCCCTTCTCGCTAACCACCACGAACCTCAGGGGCGGCCATGTGCCGCTCCTGTGCTTTCTGACCAAAGGAGTCGCCATGTCTGACGTTCGCTACCGCGAAGCCTACGAGGCTGCGGCCGCACAGATCCCCGCCGATGAACCTCTCCCCTCCTTTGAGGAGATGATCGAATCGCTTCAGGCTTTGCTCGATGCCGATGGCCATGACGAAGGTGTCCGCCAGCTGCTCGCATTCCAGAATTTCGAGGCCTTCTTCACCTGGTTCGATACCGTCACCGCTTTCGACCAGATGGACACCGACCAATCGGCCGAGGCTCACAAGCCGCTCCTGCAGATCGCCTTCGATGCCCTGGTCGAGCAGTGCCAGGCAGAAGCGGAGCAAGACTACCAGCCCGATCCCGCGCCGGCGTACGGCCTCTGATTGCCACAAGGTGCCCCCATGAGCTTCTCTGAGCCCTGGCTGTTGACCCCACTCCAATTCGCTGAGACCGCCCTGTTCCACGGCAGCTGCGAGCCTTGGCAAAACCCTGTGCCTCGCCCCGGCGGATACGACAAGGTGTTCTGGACAGCTGAGCAGCCGCTCATCGCGCAGATCTACATTCCAAGCTGGTACTCCAGCATCGGCTTCACCATCAGCAGCCACCAACTTGATTCTCCCGTCCCGCCTGATGAGCAGAGCTTCGCCTGGGACGTGGCGCAGCAGCTGGGCGCCACGGCGACGGTGCACAAGAAGGACAACATCGGCCGGGCCCAGAGCTGGAGCTCCGGCAAGAAGGTCACCTTTCAGGAGGTCCGTAGCTACCTTGAAGGCCTCGGCTACATCGGTGACGGCTACGGCAACGAAAATTTTCGTGTGAAGACCTCATTCGAGCAGATGCCGGACGGCAGCAGGCGATATGTCGCGGTTGCCGCGGCGGCCACACCGTATGGGCGCCTGGTGATGATCCCCCGCCCTGATGAAGCAGCAGCCCACGACTTCAGCACCGGCGAAGACCCAGACCTAACCAATCCGCAGTACCACCTGGTCGACGCGTTCCGAGAGGCCTTCCAGGCCGACAAGGAGGCTGTGCGCATCCATGACTTCTGCCAGTCGCCCATCATGGGCAACGTCGGCCACACCTCGATCGGGTTCTCGGCGAGCACGATGAAGGCCCTGCATGAAGCAGGCGCTGTCCGGGTGATTCCGGCGAGGCATCGAGATTTTTCGTCGACTTGGCCGCGCACAGCTGAGCAGTACCTCACCGAGGATCTACTCCAGTGGCACTTCAGCGAGACCGTCCGGGCTCTCGCCCTCGGCCATGAAGTACCTGCGGGGGTCATCGCCGCCCACCAGGAGCGCTTCGATCAGGCGATCGCCGGCCGCCCTGGCGATGCACCGATCATGGTGGCCACCGCGCTGGATAGCCTCGCCCTCGGCGAGGTATCGGCGCCGGCGGAGACGCCGGATCCGGCGCGCGTCGAGGAACTGACCTGGGGCCTGAAGGTCGGCAACCTGGAGCACGACTCGGCGTTCGTGCTCGATGCTGCCGGCCGCTTGCACTGCACACAGGGGATCGAGCTGCTGGAAGCCGTTCGACGGAAGGGCTACTGCATCCCAGTACCGACGCAACTCACAGATGAAGCGGGCCGCGTTGTGACGTGCGACGCGATAGCCGCAAGGCTTCTAGAGAACGAGCCTGCGCTCTATCTCGAAGCCCCCTCCCCGTACTGATCAAGAAAGCCGGAGGCACCGAATGAGAAGGATTGGCGAGCAAAGTGCCGCTGTGCGCGAAGCAATGCGGAAATGGGCAACGGTGCTGACTGAAAACAAGGAGGAATTCCCCTTGAGCCAGGCACAGACTGAGGCCCTCACCCGGCAGGAACACTGCACCTGGGAGCACCCACTGCAGCAGATCAGCCATGCGCTGCTGAGCCACTACAAAGTGGTCGACGAGCCCTTCATGCTCGCTTCGCAGAAGAGAGACCCTGCTGATGGCGGCATTTCGTCCACCAGCTGCCACTGCTTCTACGCGACGGTCTCCTTCAGCAACCTGGGCATCATCGTCTACGACAACTGGGGCGAAGGGAACATGTGCGCCGAGATCCCAGAGAACGTCAGGGCGTTCCTTCCCTACCCTGATTGGCTGCTCCCCCACATGCCCGCGCTTCATGCCGCAGTAGAGGAGAAAGCCGGCGTTCCCTGCGCGAATTACGAGGAGCCCAAGCCCGGCTACGCCTGGCCTGAGCCACTCGGCGAAGGCCCCTGCCTTTCGCCTGGCCCTTAGGCCAAGCTGATGTCCTCCCCGAATGCCGGATGATCAAGGCCGGCATCGAGCATCCGATCCATGACTTCAACGACCTCTGGTGTCAGCTCGACGAACAGATCCCGGATTGACCGGTAGATCTCGCACAGCCACTCGCTGAAGCGCTCGAAGACGCCCTGCAGGTCATCATTCGGCGCGATACCCTCCCGCATGTACGCTTCCCAGCCGCGGGCGAACTGCTCGTGAGCCTGTTCGGGAATGGGTTCGTTATCGCCAAGCGCTGCAATGCCGAGCCATTCCTTGACGGTCTGCCAGTCCCTTCGCAGCTGCGAATCAGCGGCGCGGGTGCGCGCGGCCATATCACGGAGGATCTCCAGATAGGCATGCGCTGATTCATGGATGAAGGTGCTCGCGTCGGCATGCTCGAACAACGCAATCTGGAAGGACAGGTCTCGACCAAAGCGGATTTGGCCTCGCTCGACTCCACCACCGGCCACCTGGTGGAGGATGTGGGGGTCGAAGCCATTGAACTCGCCCGAGTTGCCGATCGCGCTTTTCACGTTGCCGCTTGGACGGTGCATGACTACCCACCTCTGCCCGCCTTCGCGCGTCATCACCATGCCGTCGTAGCCGGCGGCCGGCAGGTTGTCCCAGCCGATCGCCTTGAACAGCGTGTGCGCTTGCTCACCGGTGCGGATCTCGACCTGGGCATCGAAGTCAGTGAACCGGACGATGAACTCATCACCGTCCTTGTCCACCTCGGGCCTGGCCCGCTCCATGCCATCGCCCAGGCGCTGCCAGCTATCTCGGCAGGACTGGAAGAAGGCCTTCGCTTCCTCCAGCTGCTCCTCGGTGAAGCGGCGCTCACGCCGGCCCACCGGGAAGCGGGCGCGATCGGCCGGCAGCAGCACCTCGTTGGCAAATGCGCTCAGACGGGCAACCTCTTCGGCCGGCAGCTCCGGCGCCGCCAGGTCCAGGAGCTCGCCGCGGATATAGACCGGAAATACCGCGCCGTCGGTGCCGTAGGCGCTGGCCTCGCCCGGGCTGGAAGTGAAGTAGCTGGCCACGCCGTATGCATCACCGGTCAGCTGAACGCCATCGACGCCACCCGGGATGAAGTGCGTCAGGGCTTCGCCCGCCTGCGTGCCGTGATACAGCACCTGCAGGCTTCCATCGGCCGCGCGCAGCGCGGGGCGCTCCGTGCTCCAGCGCTGCAGGCTCATCTCGCGCAGGGTCGCCGCGGGCAGGGCTGCAGACTGTGACAGCACACGAACGCCATCTGGGGCCTGGTCGGCCGCCAGGCGCGGCCGGCGCCCGGGGATATCGACGGACTGCAGGTCACGCGCGATATCTTCGGTCTGCTCTGGCGGGGTGGCCTGCCGAGCGGCCGCATCGAGCCGCCGGCGCGAAACGGTGTTGCGCGCTTCCACTTCTCCCGCCAGTCGCCGGTACTGCTCGACAGCGCTCAGCACCGGCCTGTCGCGCTCGATGCGGCTGCGCTGGTCTTCGAGATCCATGTACTCCCAGTATTGCTCGAAGGCCTGCAGCTGCTCGCCCAGGCCGAAGTAGGCCTCCCGATCGGCATCCGGCACCTGATCCCAGTCCAGGGCGCGCCCACGCGCCGCGTCGGTGCCGTAGGCGCCGATGATCGACGAAAAGGTTCGATGCTGCAGGCGCTTGAGCCTTCCGAATTCAGGATCAGAATCCAGCAGCTCATGCAGGCGCTTGGTGATCGGTGCCGTCAGAGGCTCGACTAGGGAGATGTCCTTGAAATACTCGACCATCCCACCGTTGGCGAACCCCTCTATGTGCTGGATGGTGTGCTGCAGCTCGTGGATGATCACGTCGAGTTGGTGATCGGCCGTCGTGCCGCCCACCCGAACGTGCAGCGTGCGGCCGTCGAAGTAGCCCTGCGTCTCGTCGAACGGATCCGCGTCGAAGCCACGGACCTCAAGCACGGCCAGCTCGGGATAGGCCGCAAACAGTGCTGGATGGAAGAGCACCTCATCCAGGCGCCGCGTTGCGCCGGCGGTCAGGCCGCGCATTGCACCTGGAGCGATCGCCAGCAACGGTTGCAGTCGATCCTGGAGCGCGAGCACCGGTGCACGCGCTACCTCATAGGCCTGTTCGGCAGCTTCTGCCGACAACTCACCCGCACGCACCTGCGATCGCAGCTGATCGGCACGGGCGTTGAACGCTGCCAGTGCGGCTTTCAGTTCGGCGGAGGCCTGCTGCTGACGCTGCAGCACCTGGGGCCCCAGGCAGGCCTCGGAGTCGTCGAGTTCGAATCGCCAAGCGCGATCGACACCCCGGTGCCAGCCAGTCTGCAGACGAATCTGCTCGGCCGGTATACCCGAGTCCTCCGCCTCCTGCGCGAGCAAAAGCCGGGCAAGGTCAGCGGTCCGGGCTCGCGCGCCGGCGAACTGGGACAGCGCCCGGGCGCCTGATTGGGGGTCGGTGGAGCTTTCGCGGACAATCTCGACCGGGTAGCGCGCCGCCCAAGCCTCAATCGTGGTCAGGTTGTCGGGATTCTCGCGGTTCCAGAGAGCGACACTGGCCTTGGCGCGGGCCTGCCAGATCTTAGTTGCGGCGGCCGCATGATCGCTAAGCCCTGGGGTGCCCATCAGCCGATCACCCATGGATTGAAATCGACCTAGAGGCGGCGTTGACTGAAAAGCCTTGCGCATATGTACACTACCCGTAGTGGCCTTTGGAATTCCTATCTAGGAGCCAAGACCCTTGACCTGATCATGCGCCATATTTATTAATGCTGAATTCCCCTCTGCCTGGACGAGAAGATCTTCAAAGAACACTGACCATTTACTGCCGCATGCACGCTCTTCCTCAGAAATATATGCGTTCATATAGGCCAGCGTAAGCGTGACGAATAGCTGAACAGTGCCAAGGGCCATTAGATAAGCGAAAGTCACAGACTCAGCATTGCGAACCACCTTAACTTTTTTTGCAATATCAGGATTAAGCACGGCCTCTATAAATCTGTTTATTGTGTCTTCGGCATCACCGTGAACTTGATTTGAAAGCGCCGAGTAAACTGTCCTATAGTGAGTGGCGAATCCGACCGCTTTAAATCTATCATGGTGGTTTGGCCATGCTTTATAAGTTTTGAAGTCAACCCCATCCATAGAGAATGCGTCGACCAAAAGGCGCTTGTACAACGCCACATCTTCCCGCGCTTTCTTAATCTTTCTCCGCATGAATTTTTGATATTGAGATGAGTCATCACTGGCGAGGCTTTCCTCCCATTTATTTATATTATTCTTTTTGGCAGCCAAATGGTGATTAAAATAAGCGACGACATTCTCTGTTCTGTCTCCCTTCAATAAGTAAAGAGCATTTACGCAGGTTTCAGTGGACGCACGAGCCAATATTTCTGCGGAAGCAAAATCATCCCTGAGAATTGAGTTCATCGTCGATGAAATCAGCCGATGGCATCGCCCATACACATCATAAATCGCCAGAAACCCTGGATCATAATCGAAAAGCTGGGTTTCTTCCCGAAAGAACATGTCCAGGCCCGAGCGGGCTAACTCCAAAATTCGTAAAGAGTTGCTGAAGACTCTTGACTTCCGAAACTCCCCCATCGAGTAACGCTTCGCAAAAATTATAAAAACCTCATCCAACCCGACTTCGCCGATACAGTTGCTGCAATACATGGATTCCACGCTGTCTAGGTTTGCCGCCACTTTTAACTCAGAAGAGCAAACAGCACAGAGTGACACATCAGAACACATCATTAAATGCAATCCCCATGTTTATTTTTTAATTGCATTACCCAGCCATACAATCATTCTTTTCTTTACCTGATCATCTCGATCTTGCATCCGCGCAGGCCTCAGATGCTCAGGCACACTTGGCCAGATGACCTCAGCGGGAACCTTGCGCACACGAATCTGCTTTATCAGCCAGGCAAATGCTTGGCCAGCATCACTAGCTTGCGGAACAACGGCATTTCTACTTCCGCGAAACTGGGCGCAATACAAATTTCGAAGAGATGGCTTGTCCTTCCAAGGGCGAAGGCAGAATTCGGCCGTCGCCAGCGACTTGCCGTTCTTCCGGAAAGAGACAATTCTGCTGTCTCCGGAGTAGCAGTAGCTGCTATAGCCGTCGACACAGTGGTGGAGTGCACGCCCTTCTAGATACAACTCTTCCGGAACAGTTAACTCGACGATTTCAACATCAGTGCTTTCATGCACAAGGTTCTGCGGCAGCATGCGCGCCCATGCATAGTCGCCTTTAGCAGCGTGTTCTTCATCTTCCTTCGCAAGCTCGCGTACGAGTTCATCACGCGCTTTGTGCCACTGGGCGCTGAGATTCAGATATCGACGCAGCGGCCACGCTGGAAGCTTAGGAAGGCCCAGATCGTCGTGCCCGAAGCCAGCGTCATCAAAGTTAAGATCCCCGAGGTCGCGACAGCGAGGGAGGATCTCTTCCCATTCCGGCGCGGACCACTCAGGACAACCCGCAAGAAAACGAGCCCAGTCGCCTTCATCAACGGAATGCATGAGGGCCCAAGGCAGTGCTTCCAGGAATCGGAACCAAACAGCCCACTCTGACTTGCCGTTTGGCTTGCGGTTACCCAGGCCTGTAGCCCTGATCACGGGGGAGAGCATGTCATCCCAGCCATGCTGGCCAATCATCCGCAGCGCGGACCCGGTATGTCGCAACGGGAAGGCGCTAGCAGATTTCACCCACCGCTCAGGCCAACTATATGCCTCAGCCAGCAACGGCAGAATCTTCTCGCCCTTATCGACCAACTCACCGAGGCGCATGGACTTTGCGTGCATACCGAATGGCTGAACCGCATTGGTTTTCAGGAACGAGTGCTTGTGCTGTTCCCATTGAAGAAGGATGTAAGGAACTAAAAGTGGATATGCCCTGACAGCCTGAATCCTCCGATCAACATCGCCGGCTGCGATCCAGTTGTAGAGAGTGAAGCTCGGGCATCCAACACCGCGGACAGTCCGAAGGATGTCCTGATTGAGGAACGCAAAGAAGCGCTTGAATGTACCGGCGCCGAGTCGCATGTAGAAACGCAACCTTGGCCTGGTATATCGGCAGTCTGGGCTTTTCTCCAACGCAAGGCCGCTCGACCCCACATCGGCGGTAACTTGCTGGTAAGCGACAGCTCGATAGGCCTTGCTAAAGGTAGTCATGCTGTCGAAGACAGCAGAGCAGGCCACCTTCTTCGCAAATACTGGCTTCAGGCGCCTGACCAACTTGCCGACATGCGCTCCCTCCGGCGTCACAGATGGCAACTGCACTTTCGTGTACAGCTGACCTCCCCACCGTTCAATCTCACACTTTATGCTGTCAGATCGACGGTTCCAGGTCGGCCTTGGTCTTTCTCCGAGGCGCCTAACCTGCACGGTGCACCCGTCGTAAAAGAACAGCATCTCTCCCAGGCGGCACGCTGCATGCGTCCTTCCTGCCACTTGATCACCAACCGCCCAGAAGCGGTGCTCCTGAACCCGGCGAACGTACCGCGCGATGAACTCATCGCGCTCATCCGGATTGACGTTGAAATGGTCAGCCCAGGTGTTCGCCACCGCGGCGACTGCATCATTCCCGGCGCCGCCGGCGGACGCCGCCGGAGAACCACCTGGACCAACCAGCTCCGACACCGCTCCATCCAGCAGCATCCCTTACCTCCTACGCCGAAGCGCGCTCTGCATAAGGGGGGACATCCTGCAGCAGCTCGAACAGGCCGAGCCGCTCGCAGGCGTTCAGCTGGTCGCCCTCAACCAGAGGGCGATCGGGCGAAGCCAGCGACAGCCCAAACAGCCCGATCTCCATACGGGGCAGCCCGTACTCACGAGCCACGGCGTTGACCGCTTCGAATGGCTGAATGCCCTGATGAATGCACGCCAGCTGGGCGTCAGGGTTGGCCAGGTAGGTGCCGGCCAGCTGGGCAAGGTAGTGATGCCGCAGTAGCGCAGTGGCCACCTGGCTGAATTGTTCAGTGGTTTGGAATTGCATGCTGTCCTTCCTAAAGGCTGCACCTTTAGCAAATCGCCTTAATATGCACGCAATGCTATATTACTGAGACTCACAAATAAACACAGACCGGCAGCTTTATGGCTCCGGCCGGTCATGCCAAGAGGTGGGACCAATGGCTGTCTATGTCGACGATATGCGGGCCTCACTGAAGGTCGGCAATCGCACCTATGTCATGTGCCACATGATCGCCGACGGCGAAGACGAGTTGCGCGCCATGGCGGCCGCCATTGGCGTTCAACTGAGGCATCACCAGTACCAGGGCACCTACAAATCGCACTTCGACATCGCCCTGACCAAGCGCGCGCTTGCAGTGAAACGCGGCGCCCTGGAAATCACCGCGCAACAGGTTGCATCGATGGTAAGGCGCCGGCAGGTGACCGGCTCGCTGGGCAGCCCTGACGACGCCATTGAATGGCGCCTCCAGTACCGCTACGCGATCAAGGCCAGCGAGCAAGAACAAAGTGCAGCGAGTTGAATAGAAGCGCGAACGCCTTTCGCGTTATATTATTGAGACTCAACCCGAAAACATGGAGCTTCTCTTGAAAAAGTCCCTTTCTTCCCTGTGCGCCGCCCTGTTCGCCTCCGTGGCACTGGTTGCTGGTCCGGTCAGCGCTACCGACCAGCTCCCGCCCAGCGTCAACCCTCACCTGAATTCGAAGTACCTGCTGCAATACCGCGCCCTGCTGATCAAGCTCAAGAAGCCGGTTACCGAGGAGCAATTGCGCGTCAAGAGCGGAACGCCCCTGGATGAAGCGCCTGCCGCGATCGCCGGCGCCGATGGTTACACCATCCTCAGGAACAAGCGTCTCCACACCACTGACGGCGAGCCGGCAACGCATAAGGACCTGGTTACCCATACTCGCACCGTGCCTGAAGAGATCCCTGGAGGCCTGCGCGGCCGGCAGATCTCCGAAACCATTGGCGAGGTCATGAACATCGCTCCCGCAGTGGCCACCACGGCCAAGAAGATTTCCTCCGATATCAACTTCTTCCACTACATCAAGGCTGAAAAAGGTGGCGTAGCCACCTATAAGGTCGGCGGCCAGAAGACGCTCGGCGCCGGCGACTACGCCACCTACACCTGGCAACACGACGGCCAACAGTACGCCCTGCTCCTGCAGCTGGAGGCCGTTGACCCCATCAAGCACGACTGACACCAGGAGCACGCCATGAGCGACCGACTACCCGATGATCTGCCAGGCGGCTGGGAACACGTCGCCGAGTTCGAGCCGCACCCGCTGGCCGTCGGCCAGGTCTGGCGCAAAATGGGCCCCATTGACGCGCTGCGCATCGAGCGCGTCATGCTCCCAGGCAATCCCCAGTACGACGGCGGCGCACCGGGCATCTCAGTGCGCCGCACCGTTTACTCGCACCGCGTGAAGTGGGCCAAGGACACCGGGTTCTGGGGCGGCTCCCAAGAGATGCTCCACCGGCGCCTCCAAGAGGGTGGCTACAGCCTCGCCACCCCGTTAACCCCAAGCACTGAAGAGCAGGCACAAGCATGACCAAAGCAGCGATCCAGAAGCTCATGATCAACATCGGCATGGCCGTCCCAGTTGCACTGCTGCTGGTACTACTGTACGGCACCCCGAGCAACGGCTATGGCATTACCTACACCCTACTTCTAACGGCAGCACTCACACTGGCAATCGGCTATGCACGAAGTCGTGTCGCCGCCGGCTACGAAAAACGGATCAATGCGGAGGCACCTCTCAACTGGGAGGTCAAGGTGAATGGCGTTGCGGTGGGCCACCTCAGCGATGCTGATTACGCCAAGCTGCAAAAGCGAGTTCATCAAGAGCCGGCAGTAGCAGTCGCCCAAGGCAAGAACTTCCTCAAGGTTGCGATGAACGTCTTCTCGATGTACCTGACGGCCATTCCGTTGGCACTCTTCTGGGGCTCCGTGCTGATGCTTGTTATCAGCCCCGAATCGGTGCAGAAGGTAGCTGCCCAGATGGTGCAAGCAGATACGACGCAGCTGACCGCAGGGCTAACAAGCACGCTGCAGACGCTCACTATCCTACTTGTCATTTCTATGGTCGGCGTGGCCCCGATTTTTGGGCCACGATTTGGCGCTCAGGATGAATACCGCAAGGCCGTTGGTGAGCTGATTCGCGCCCACTGCAAAACTCCGGCCGAAGGGAGGATTGATCTCTTCAACTATGGCCCGGCGACGGGCAGCGAAGCCTCGCTGCCCCCGGCTAACTGACCAACCAACAAGGACTCCCAGATGATCCACCACCACCAGCGCCGCGCGATCGGCGCACTGCTCTGCACTGCCCTGCTCCTCTCTGCATGCGGCGACGACAAGTCGCCAGCACCGCAGGCCAAGGCTCAACCGGCAGCGCCGGCGGCAACCAAGGTTGCCGAGCCGGCCGTAGCGGAGAACCCGCGCGAAGTGAATGCCGATTCGAAATTCCGGCTGGGCGCGCCCGGGCCGGCGCCGAGCTTCGACCAGTACCTGGAGATCACCACCGGCAACCAGCTGGCCTTCATGTACAACAAGCAGGCAGAGCAGATGGACAGCATTGAGTTCATCGCCAAGTCGATCAACATCGAGCAGGCCGAACCCGACCTCCAGCCGCTGCTCAAGCAGCTGGAAGAGGCCGAGAACGCTGGCAATCCGTTCACCAAGAGCGATGCCGTGGAAGCCATTCAGCCATTCATCCAGCAGCAGATCCTCGCCGCGCCCGAGGACCGCTACGTGAAGATGTTCTTCACGGCTCAGGAGATGGAATTCCAACCCTACGACTTCGAGCGCAAAGGCTTCGAGATCCAGAACCGCCTGTTCCGGCCGGAGCTGGAGAACGCCAAGCGCAAGGCAACCGTCGGCTGGGACGCGTACAGCAAAATGCCGCCGGAGAAGGCCTACATCACCTTCTCGGACAACCGGGTCTACAGCCTCGGCTTTGAGAACGGCCCGACCGCCAACTTCCTGAAGGTCGAAGACGAAGCTACCGCCCGCCGCCTGCAGGACGCGTTCCTGGCCAACGACCATGGCATATGGCTCTACGGCCTGATCATCGCCACCCAAGACAACACCAACCCCGACAACCCGAACACACCGCGCCGAGCGCTGCTGGTCGACCTGCAGGCGCTGGATGTAGTGGAGGGTGCCGAGCCGACACCAGCCAGCCCCCCGATTTTCAGCCGCAAACTCTGAGCCAACTCCTTCAGTGCAGTAAAAGGCCGGCGCAAGCCGGCTTTTTTGTGGGTGGCTGGCGAAGTAGTCCACGGCGCCGACGGCCGGCGCCGAGAGCTTCAGAGGAGGTTCCCGACGAACGGCCAGGGCCGCGCCGCAGTAGACGGCGCCGCGCGGCGCCGGAACTGGCGCCGGCTACGAGATCGTTCGCCGTCATTGAACCGGCCGCCCAGGCCGCTATATTCCACGCATCACCACAACCGAAAGGTCTATCATGTCCAAGCGCGCCGCCTTCAAGCTGTTCAGCTGCCTCGGCCTGGCTTTCACAGCCGTTACCGTGATCGCGCCCTATGTGCCGTCAGCCACAGTGCACGAGGCTGCATTCTTCGCGCTGATTGGCCTCTACGTGCCCATCGCTGGCCTCGTATGGCGCTATGCACCGCCGCAAGTGCAATGACGGGGTTCACGGGACTTCACGCCGGATAACCGCACTTCACCTTGCATCACGCGCAGTATTGCGCAATACTTCGTCCCAAGAATAACCCCCACGCCTCGGGCGGGACTCGTCCCGTACTGCGCACCAGGGGGTTAGTTTTTTCTACTGCCAGCAGGAAGCTTCGGCATGCCGCATGCCCCCACGCTTTATTCCAAGCCTGCGAAAACCCCTCACGCCCTGCTGCGTCACCTCCGAACGAAAGGCCTCAACACCCGCGGCCAACGCGACAAGGCCATCAAGGCCCTGGAGTTCATCGGCTATTTCCGCCTGCTGATCTACATGCGCCCTCTCCAGGACGCTGCCAAGCAGTTTCACCCGGGCGTGCGATTCGACGATATCCTGGCGCTCTACGACTTCGACCGCCGCCTGCGACTCGTCTGCCTCGACGCGATCGACCGTATTGAGGTCGCCTTCCGCGCGGCGATCGCCAACACCCTGGCCAATGACCGCAGTTGCGGCCCCCACTTCTACCTCGACGCGATTCACTTCCAGGGGCTCGATGAGCACCGTGACTTTCTGAAGAACGTCCTCGGGCTGAGGATCAAAAACGCGCCAATTCGGCACTACTACGACACCTACAACAGCCCGCCCTTTCCGCCAATCTGGGCGGTGCTGGAGGCCATGAGCATCGGCCAGTTGTCCCGGCTACTGGCCGGCCTGCACCTGGATCATCGCAAGAGCATCGCCGCCTGCTTTGGCTACGATGAATCGGTCGTCTGCTCTTGGCTGAAGAGCCTCACGCTGCTGCGCAACCTGAGCGCCCACCACGGCCGGCTGTGGAACACCTCGATCACCTCGGACACACCGGTCTTCGCGAAGGCGATCAAGCAGGAGTTTCCGGCTCACGCCGACCGGGGGCGCGTGTTCGCCCGGGCAGTAGCCGTGCAGGCCCTGCTGCGGGTCGTCGACCCGACGGCGGACTGGAAGGATAAGTTCAAGGGGCTGATGGCCACGTTGCCGACGGCAACGCTAGCGAAGGCCGGGATGACCCCGGCCATTCTCGGGTTGGTCCCTGGATGGGACACCAGGGCCTTCTGGAACTAGCCGCGCAGTCAGGCGCGGCCACCGGGGCTCACACAGCCTGCAGGTAATGCCAGGCCTTGTGATACTTCTGGACGCGCCGCAGATCCTGTTCGTTCAGCTCGACCAGGCGGAGCACGTTGAGGTTGTCCTCAATATCGGCAAGTTTCACCTTCCGCGCGAGGTCGTTCGGCTTCAGCCGCTCGATGAATGCCATGTAGGACTCGCCGGCCTGGCGCGTCAACGCCACGACCGCCTCGATCACGACCTCTGGAAAACCGTCTTCCCGCAAATCCTCGGCCGTCACATCCGAGTCCTCAATGACATCGTGAAGGAGCGAGACGACCTGGGAGATCTCGTCGTGCATCTTCGCCATGAGGCGCAGGGGATGGAGCACATACGCCTGGCCAGCCTTGTCGCGCTTGCCGCGGTAAGCCGACAACGCGCGCTCCAGGGCGATCTCAATCAACGCCATGTCAGCCCCCTGCCCTTTGGCTGGCCAGCTGGTCGACGTTGAGTTGGCTCCGAAAAGCCTCTTTCTGGGCCACGACAGGATCCAGCGATTCGCCAGCAGCTTCGCATTGTGCGATCGCCTGCTGGTGAGCTGTATCGATCTTGACCTTGAGTTCTGCGTGCTCCACCTCATCGACCATGCCAAGCAGGTAGAGCGTGCGGAGAATCCCTCGGCACTCACCGAAGTAGCGCCCGCGGAACTCGGTCGAGTTCTGCCGAGCCAGATCCTTGATGGTGGAATCCAACTCCCAGAGCATGTCCTCTTTTGTGAAGGGCTTCGTCTTGGTTTCGGCCATGCTGGACACCTATCTCATGAGCTTGATGTTGCATCCTGTTGCACTACAGTGTGCAACACCCTCAATCCCCGACGCGCAGCGGGCTCGTGCCCAGCGCCTCGCGCGCTTCATTCGTTGCGGCAATCTCCTTCGCCTCGATATCGTGCAACGCCTCGACAGCAGCTGCAGACAGTCCGCTGTCGGCCTGATGGGCCAGGGCAAGCAGAGCTGTTAGGCCACCGCGAGCCCGATCGTAGTCCCGCTGATCTTCTTCCGTGTCAGCCCTATCCTTGAGCATGAGGTAGAACCGCACCTCATCGGCCAGAAGGCCTTGAGCAGCATTCACGATGGCTGTTTCGAGCTGGGTCATCATTGGCCAGGTCCTTCTAAATCAGTTTGGTTGACTGAGGCGTCGGCGGGCGCGGACTCAGGCGCTGCGCGCCATACGATCCGGCCATCCTCAGCGAGAGCCAGCAGCTTCGCATACGCCTCAGCATTTCTCAGAGTCCACGCCTCACGGTCACCGCCATTCAGATTGATCAGGCAGCCGCTGTACTTCAGATAGCCACAGGCGAGAAGAGGGTCATTACCGGTAGCGGCGAGCGCCTTTTTGGCAGACATCATGCCTTCCCCGGTGAACTCCCGGACGGCGTTGACCAACCCGAGCATCTGCGTGTCTGCAGGTTTCATGCGCCCGCCTTCTCGGAGGCGGGCAGCGCGTACGCGAACTCCCGCGGACGGCGACGAGCACTTGCGCCGAGTCCGATCATCATTCCGCCGGCGGCTCCGAAGACGACACACATCCCGGGGCCCAGAATCATCACATCCACCCAGTGACGGTTGAGTAGCTCGCTCACGCCCTGGAATCGCAGGACCGCCTCGGCCTGGCCCATGACAGCAGCAACACCGAGCATTGCTGCAACCACACCGGCAAAGACGGTGAACATCAGGCCCATCACAACCATCGAACTGAGTCGATTTTCCATACTGCGCTCCGCGTCTATTGGATAGTCGTTTGACTGAACAGGGCTGCGTCCTTCGCGGACAACGACCGGCGATCGCACCCCTTCTGATGAAGGAGCTGCTGGCTTTCACACATCATCCCGGCGATCTCGGCCGCGTTCTGCTCGCAATAGCCCATCTTCGCCAGCTGGCGAGTGACATCCTCGCCACGAATCGGCAACGGCTTGCGACCCAGGTAGCCCGCAGCGAAGCTCATGCTCAGCCGCCTGGCCATCCACTCGGCCAGCTCATCAGCGACCGAGGAATGGTAGTTCCGCAGCCGGAGGGCCACGCGGGCATCGTATGGGGTGACCCAAAGCGGGACACCCGCCTTGGCGAAGGCGTTGTGGATCAGTTGCGCGGCCATGCTGGCGAACCTCTCTGCATCAGCTGATTACGGTGTAGCGCCTCTGGGCGCCCTCGGCGCCGACCAGCAGTTGGCCGCCCTGCTTGAACACGGGCTCGCCCTTTTTGACGGTGCCTAACAGCCCTGACACGCGGAAGAAGCCCTCCGAGGTCTCCACCAGGGTCTCGCTGGACGAGAAGAAGCCACCTTTGGCAATGCTAATTCCAACCAGCACACCGACCGGCGCAGGCCGCGCTGCGCGCGCCGCCTCCTCGCAGCGGCGCTGGTGATATGCCTCTTTCGAGCCGGCCTCGATGATGCCGACGCGATAGCGGACATAGCCCACCCACGGGAGCACCAGAGCCGCCCAACTCACGCCACCCACGAATCGGTGAATAAACGTCAGCGGGCCGGAAAGGAACTGGGATGGCTCTACCTCAGCGACACGAGTACCGGGCGCCAAACTGCCGAGCCACTCGGCGAGATCCAGAGGACTGACATTGATCACGCCGACCCAGTACAGGACAGCAGCCGCAATGAAGCCCCATCGTCCCATCAGAGCCCAGAAGACCCAGGGCTCGGAAGCCAGCGCCGCCGCGGAGCGGGCAGTGGCATCATTCGCGGATTCGCTCGACTGAAGTTCATGCTGATCTTGCTTCATGGATGCTTTCCTCAAACAGTCGATTACTGAGTGCCAGACAGCCAGCACGGCTGTGTTGCCTCTGACAGCCACTCGCGGAGCGTTCCTGCAGCAACCCCTGGATGATCCTCTTCCTGCCAGGGCTTATCCAAAACATCATCAGACACAAGCTGAGCAGGCTCACGATCCACTTCGTCCAACTCGTTCACATCCAGGTGGAGTTGCTCAGCCTCAGTCGCCGAATTGGCCGCATAGTAGTCGTGGTCACCTACCTGATAGACGCTCAGGTTGTGAGCCTTTACAGAAGGCTCTCCATCAAGTGTGAGTTGTTCGCCCATCAGGTAGCTCCTTGATCAGCGTGAGATTAGAGATGGAATTCGTCTTTGATGAGTAGAAAAGGAGCTTCACCGACAGGCTTCTGCTGAGCTGCCGCTTCATCCGGCTTCAGCGCATCACGAATGCTGGAGACAACCGACCGGCCCAGCGTTTCCAGTGCACGCTCTTCTGGACCCTCGATCTCGATGGTGATTGGCTTGAAGCCTCTCGGCAGACGGTCCGCCCCCCGCAGCTTCAGTCGCAACGCCCACGATTGTTGCCAGTTAAGGCCGCGATACAAGGTCTGTGCATTCTTCACCGCTAGATTCCTCGATCAATTTGAGCTTGATGCTGGCTATGTTTTCTCGATGCACCTTAACGTCTTGCAACGGCCTTCCGGTGCGGCCATTGAGCTTCGCCTGTCCACCGTTTTGCAGGCCATACACCACCACCGAACCAGCATGAAACTCGTTGGTAGCGCGAACTTCATAACTCTCGCCATCCTTGAGTGTCACAACGTAGTCCTGCCACATATTCGGGTTGTAAACCAAGCCACAACCCCAGCTGCACACGTTTGCAGCAGAACCATCCGGACAGACCTTCGGCCCGTGGAAGCCCAGTCGACAGCAGAGACCGCGGCGGAAAGCGCCGTAGGCTTTGCGCCCTAAAATGCGCTGGAGTGGATGCACGGAGATTTCCTAGTTGAACAACAAATGAAGCCCCACGGTGGATACCACCAGCGAGACCATAATCACGATGACCACGAGCAAGCCACGGAGACCGTGCGCCCGAAAATCGACACCACAAGCGCTTGCAATGGCTGCCGCTGTAAAGCCGTAGATGATCGCGCTTGATCGCCCGATATCCCATCCCAGGACGAGCATCGAGAATCCGACCAGGGCAGCAGCGAAGGCCAGAATAAATCCCACCAACGGGAGGTCTGAAAGCCCAGGCTGGCGAAGCTGTACGCCAAAAATTTGCATCTTGGTTCCTTTCATCAATGGCCGAGCCAAACACGCTTGCCATCAGCCCAGTCGTAGAGTTGATCCAGCATGCCGTTCAGGTCTTTCAACGGGGTGATCTCCACCTCGCCGTGATAACTATCAGGCTTCAGTGCCTCCATCCCCTCAACGATGTTGGTCAGATCTTCATCCAAATCGGACGACTCCCAATCCAACCAGCTCGCCGGCACCTTGCTACGGATCAATGCGCCGATGCGGTTGGCCACCCGTGCAGCATGCTCATTCGAGGTGTTCGCCTGGTCTTCGCGCAGGATCGCCTTGATGTCGATTCTGCGATCCCACACGGGCTTGCCGGCGGCACGACGCTCAGCTGCAACCCGGTGGTTCTCGACGATGCTTTCGATGGTGCGAGGCATGACTCTCATCCTTGGATGAAGCGGCAGGTAGTCTTGAGCTCATAATTAGGCACTTGTGCCTATATGTCAAGCGGCCACCCCCCCTCAGGCGCATTGGTGGACAGAACCGAGGATTCGTCCACCAATTGCAGGCGCCCGCCGTCGGCGCCGATCGCATTAGCGGCCAACTCTTCATCTCCGGGATTGTCTCACCTACTCTTCATGGATCAAATTGAAAGGAGCGGGATCATCATGGCCGAACATCTGCAGGTCTGGCGCGGCGCGCATCGAGTAGGCGAACTGCTGCTGACCAGTGACAAGCGAACCATGGCCTTCACCTACGCCGACCCCGTTCCTGGACTGGCCATCTCGAACAGCCTGCCCCTGGCCACGAAATCCTTCGACCACTGGGATCTGCGCGCCCACAACTGGTTTGCCAACCTGCTGCCTGAAGAAGGTGCCCGCCAGGCCCTGGCCGCACGCCTCGGGCTCCCCGACACCGACTTCGACCTTCTCGCCACCCTGGCCGGAGATTGCCCGGGCGCCGTGCGCCTCATACCGGACGGGATCGCCCCAGAAGAACCTGCAGGCCGCCGGCAGATCGACCTCGAAGCCCTCGGCCTATGGGCGAGTGGGAAAGAGCGCTACGCGCTCTACGGCGCCGGCAACCTCAGCGACACTCGCCTGACGCTCCCCGGCAACCAGGACAAGATCCCCGCGCTCGCGCAGAACGGCAAACTCTACCTACCCACCGGCAGCCAGGCCTCATCGCACCTGCTGAAGTTCGCCCCCTGGAGTTCGCTGATCATCAACGAGCTCTACCTGACGCACCTGGCGCGTGCCGCCAGCGTCCCCGCCGCATGGACGCAGGTCGGGCGCACCGATCAGGGTCTGTACCTCCTCGTGCGCCGCTACGACCGCCAGTACGACGAAGCCGGCAACCTGCAGCGCCTGCATCAGGAGGACCTCTGCCAGGCGCTGGGCCTATCCTCCGCCCAGAAGCGCGAGACCAACTCGGGCCCCTCCCTCGCCGCGTGCGCGGCGCTCCTGCGCGGGATCACCCAGCATCCAGATCAGCAGGTCGAGCAGCTGCTCCAGTGGCAAATGTTCAACGTCCTGACCGGCAACTGCGATGGCCACGCCAAGAACCTCTCGGTGATCCAGGACGCCGGCGGCAACTGGGCGCTCGCCCCGGCCTATGACCTGATGTGCACCCTACCCTTCACCCATGATCGTCATCTCGCCTTCGCCGTGGCCGACAACCATGAACCGGAGAGGATCACCCCGGCAGACTGGGAAGCGCTGGCCACCGACATGGGGGTAAGTCCATCCCGGGCGCTGCGCATGCTAGCCGGCCTGGCACAGCAGCTGCGCGAACTGGCCAACAGCGATGAGTTGCGCGAATCCATGGAAAAGGCCTGGATGGCCGAAGGCGAATGGGACAAGGTGAAACTCGTCCGCCAGCTGGTCTGCCAGCAGTGCGATCGGGCATTGGAAAACCTGGCTGAGGCGGGGGTAAACCCGGGCTTTGATCCAGCGGAACTTGATCAACAGATGGGGAGCAACGCAGTCACCTTGGGGTGAGGCAACCTTGGCCATGGGATGGGGCAATCCCTGCTTGCCGCGTAGCGGCGCGCTCCATGGCCTGGCGCAGCCAGGCAACTAGACATAACACAAAAAATATACGTGAGCAGGTCCACCCCAGTCAGATCTGGCGGGACAACCTCATGCGCCGATTGAAGTCCGCCCATGCCTCGATGTCGACGGGGGCCACCTGAACCTGATCGTCGTCGGCGAACCAAAATGCATGGCGTTCAGGGCTACCAAACATGAAGTGCACCCTGTATCGGCCACCCAACTCCTCGACCTTGACCACCCTCGCCTCCGGCCAAAGGGCCAGGGCCACCTCACGCGCCTCCAGCAGGGCCACCTCACGCTCCTGGTTCTGTTCATCGTGCTTGATCAGGCATGCCTGGGAGCAATACGCCTGGTACTCATCGAAGCAGGCGCCGGGACCATCATTCGCCGCGGCGCCGCAGCAGGCGCAGGCCACCGGGAGACCGTGCGCAACACGAGCTCTCGCCGGGACTCTCCGATCCGCTGCGTACTGGTCAGCCCATGGGGCACGCGCACAGCTGGTGACAGCCTCCAATCCAACTCCGGCCGCCTCCGAGAACAGCTCCCGCGCCTGACCAGAGGAAATGGCAAAGACCACCTCCTGCAGGCCGGCAGTGGCCACCACGTAGGCAAGAGTCAGCTGCAGAGGGCTAGTGTGCGACATCGAGCGTCCCAGGCTGGATATTGAAGGCGACATGCATGTGCCCATCCAGCTCACCCTGCATATCACCCAAGAAGCAGATCTTCGAGTTCGCCGGCGCACGCTTGAGCGTGGCCTTGATCTTGTTCCGCAGCGGCGTGGGTCCCAGCTTCAGTTCCTGGATGATCAGTGCGTCGTTGCTGCCGAGCGGCAGGTTGGCGAGCGCCTCCATCGCGGCCTGACCGACCACCGTCATGTGCGGCTCACCGCCCTTCATCTCACCGCCAGACCAGCAGCAGTAGTATTTCTTCCGGTCGAACTCGACCTGGTAGACCATGAACTGCATGGACTGCCCGGGACGCAGGCCCATCTGCTCCTGGACGCGCAGCAAGGTGCCGGCCTCAGGCTTGGAACCGGTGATCAGGGTTGATTTGAGGGTTGGCATATTCAGTTCCTTGGGGATTTCAGGCCCGGATTGTACTCAAGCCACAGCCTCGATACAGGCATCGCCCTGCACCGAGTAGCGATCTACCGCGCTGGGCCTGGCAGTATTGAAGCCGGCTTCAATGGAGTTCAGCTTCGCGATCCAGTAGCTCTCGCGGTCCGTGAGGTAATCGGCTGTCGAGCAACCCTTCGGAAACTCAATCACCTCAAGCACCGAATACTCCCAGTCGGTCACAGGAGACGATCGCATCGCCTCATGGAATTTGCAGCCTGTCTGGTTCGTCATGTGCTGCCACCAGCGCAGCGTAAACGGCTGGGTTGTTTGCCCCACGTACACTCGCCCGGTCGACCGCTGCCGAATCTGGTAGATCACCGCAGGCAACTTCCCTTCGTGGGTCAGCCGGAACTCCTGAACCTCACGGGCCTTTCCATCCGCAGCACACCGCTGCGAGCAGTAATCAGGCCCCTTGTGATCGGCGTGGTGGTCGTTGTACTTGTCGATCAGCCTGAAGGTGCTACCGCACTCCTTGCATACCGAATCGCGAAACCGCCGAAGGATGTAGTCGTTGCTGGGGTCCACTTCCTGGATGTGGAGAAGGTACTCATGCTGCTCAACGTCAACCCGAAGAACTCGAAGCGGGAACGCCCGGCCGTACTCCTCGTCAATCATCGCTTTGGCAGCCTTGCGATCAGCTGCAGAAACGAGCCCACTGAAAACCGGGGGCCAGGCCCAGGGCGAATCCCCCTCGAACTCAGGCGGCCTGCGGCCTTTGATCTGATAGTAGAAGTCAGGCATGAGTATCAACTCATGCCTGGCTGCACATCGATAAACTCGACGGAGGTGACCGCCTGCATGTCGTCGTTGCCAGCCACGCCGACATTGAAGGAGTTGTCCTTGTAGTAACGGACGATCTCTTCCTCGGTGCCGTTGATCGCGGTCTCCAGCGTCTTACCGCCCTCGAAAGTCACGCGAACCTCACGGCGGCGCGACTGCTCTGGTGATCTCATGCTCGTCTCCTCATCGCTTTCGAAACAAGATAGGCACTTGTGCCTACTTGGTCAATCCCTTATCAATGCAACGTCGGCGCGAGATCTTCCTCGACAGCCGGATCCCAGGCCGGTAGCCCTGCCTTGGCACAAGCAGCGATCGACGCGGCCGTACCATTGAAGGCATCTGCCTCGACTTCATGCACGCGCAGCGCACCCAGAAAGGAGGCTTTTTGCTGCTCAGTCATGCCGCCCAGCGTCCAGGTCGACACAAACTCTGCAGCCTCTTGTTCGGACGGGAACAACACGGCCGCCTCCTGCCCGACAGGATCGAGGTTGCTCCAGAAGGCCAACCCCATTGCCGTGCCCAGGAACACACCATCGGTAGCATGCACAAGCGCAAAGCCTCTGCGCGGGCTCGGCTCGCCGATGGCAAGGCCTTCCACCGGCTCGAACCCGAGACTGGCGACACGGTGAGCCACGCCGCCGGCAACAACCAGGTCGCCAACAGACGTGGAACGAACTCCACCTGCGACGTGCATCGCGATGCCGGCTGCTTCGTACCAGGGCATATCGACCGTGTTGCTCAGGCGGAAAACGTCAGACAGACCGGCCGCGCGGATTGAGGCAACATGCGTCAGCTTCCCAGCGCTCTTAGCCGCCTCATAGAAGGCCTGAAACTCCTGAGCCGTTGCGCTGGAAAGCGGCACGTCGCGCCACAGGGATACATCCAGGTGGTACAGCTCAAAAACCTTGATAGCTCTCATTGGCCCGCCCTCGACATTACGGATTCAGTTCGGCCCACTGGGGCGCGGGTTCGAGAAATTTCGATTGGTTGAAGAAGCCTTCCAGGCTGTGCAACGAGTATTCGGCATCGAACTTGTGATCAACGCCGATCTGCAGCCGATGGCGAACGGCACGCGCGGTGCGCAGCGTCACCACTTCAAATCGGCCAGCGGGCTCCTTGCCATCCACGGAGGCAATCAACTCGTCGACACGAGCGATCAGCTTTCCATACCCAGCGGCTCGTCCGGCCATCGCTTGCGCTTCCTCGGCACCGGGGAAAGAGGCGAAGAAACTCTCGACGCTCGCCGGCGGCAGGTTCGGGAAAACCTCAACCAGCGCCGCCTGGGCAAGAGCCATCCCGTAACCGCCTTCCTGCTCCGTGCATTCCACCTGCAGCTCGAAGCCACTGAGAGTGCTGGCGGCCAGCAGCAACGCTCCATACACCAGGTGGCCATGCGCATGCTCTGTTGAAAATGCGCCTTCACAGCTATCGCGCTGCAGCGCGAACGGGGCGTCCGATTCAGAATCGACACCGTTGATCCGAACGGCGACTGGCAGGGCATCAAACGCATCGGCGCCGCCCACCAGAGGGGGCGTTCGCAGAAAGGCAGCGTCCGCCTCAACCAAGCTGCCATGCTCATCGCCCAGGGGAATGGAAGCACTCCGGGAGAGCATCACCGACACAGCCAGGCAGAAGACTCGCCACTGATCTGGCGATACTTCGCTGCCGCGGGACCACCGAAACGATTGCGCCATGCCGACCACCTATATTCTTTCAAAATTGTAATACCACAACATGCGGTATATTCTTGAACAGAATAGCGCCGACCGCCTAAAAGCGAAAGGACGCGTCTTTGCCTGGAGAGAACGATGACCTCGACGCACCTCAGAATGCCCGCCCCAACCGCCCTGATGCTCACCGCAGAAAACGATGGGAAAGTGAGCCTCCACCTTCTTGGGCCCGACACTACCGAAGCCGATATCGCGCAGCTGAAGAGCAGCTGCAGCGAATGCTGCGAGCTCGTGAAGGCTGAAGAGATCCTGGAGATGAATCCGGGCGATCTCGCACAGCGCGCTCGCGCCGAAGCCTTCGCCACCGCCGCCGAGTATCACGAAGAACTGCGCCGCGGCTACCTGGCGCACGCCGAAAACATAAGGCAAGGGAAGATGGGCGAGCAGGCCTACTCGACCGCCATGGCGGCCGCCGCCAAGCACGCCGAGTTCGCGGAGGATCTGCGCAAGATTTCCCGCGGTCAGCCGCCGGTTTATGGCTCAGCTCAATACAAGCAGGACCTCCTCGCAGGCACCGCCGGCAAACACCCCAACCGAGCCGGCATCGCGTAACGATCACAAGAGGGCGTCTGCGATGACGGTCGTACGGATCCGCACAGGCATCACCAAGGTTCGGATCGATCCGGAGTCATTGTTCCAGCAGAATCTGAACCGCCGCGAGCTCGGTCAGCCACTTCTACACCGGTGCAGCGTCTGCCACTGCTGCGCAGAATGGGGGCCATCGTGGATCTGGTACGGCAGCTACCGCGACCATGACGACGGAACCATCGCGAAATTCTGCAGCGCCGAGTGCTTCGCAGTCGAACCTGCAGATGTGGTACTGCAGCGCTGCCGGCGGCGCCCCACATGACAATTTGTCGGCTGGACAGCAGCCGATCTACCAACCAGAAGGAGAGCATTCAATGGCTCGAAACCTAATGATCACCGCCCTGTTGATCGCCATGTCTGCGCCGGCGATCGCCAGTTCCTACCAGCCGTCTGCCGAGCGCGATGCGCTCACGACGAAGTTCATTGAGTACCGCTGCAGTGAGGTCCAGAACCCGACCCAGCCGGTCCGGGCCGACAACAACCAGAAGCTGTACTGTCAGTATCTGCTGGAGATGATCGCGTCCAAGTGCAGCGAAACGTCTTGCCCGAGCTATCAAGCCTGGGGCAAGGGACTCAACCCGCCGATCGACGCCAATGCGAAGGATTTCGATGCCCTTCTGAAACAACGCGGGAAAGAGTTTCGCCGCTCGCTTTCGCCGGCCGCACAGCAGCGGCAACAGGCGCAATAGGCACAAATCAGCAACGCCTCACTCAATATCATGGGAGAGCCACATGCTCATCGCATCCCGAAGCGGCACAATATCCGCGGCCAAACTGATCGAAGAAACCAACCAGGCCTGGATCCTGGAGGTAGAGAAGCGTGAGGTTCGGATCAGCAAATCCGATCCCCGCCAGAGAGCGTTTGTGCACATGGACGAAGCGCTAGAATGGGCCGGAGCCGAGCCCGAGCTCGTCGAACACTTCAAACAACAAGGGAACAATGCCGGTGGAGTACGAGCTTCAGATTTCCCACAGGCGTGACGCGATCTGGATCCACGCCTCGGATGGCTCAACCGTCGGTCGCTTTGGCAGGATGGGTGTAGACCTCCACAACACCGTCAGCGAGCAAATGCAGGGCCTGCCACAATGCAGGCTATGCACTCACGGCCGCCCCGGTGCTGTTGAGTGGCAGCTGTTTCGGGACAAGGCGCTGGAATGGTGGGGTGTAGCCGTTCCTGAAAATGCGTTCAATCCAGACTTTCTGGTTCTAGCAGAGCCCTCGGAATGACCTGCCCCCATGCCCTTATTGGCCCAGCACTCGACCGATGGTCAGAGTGCCATTGGCATCTGCATCAGATGGAGGCGCACTACCACCAACCGGACGCCTTCCGTTACGCGCTCAACAGCTTCATCCGGGCTCTGAAAGAAGTTCCCCAGATACTCAAGATGACCATTCAGAACGAGAAGGGGCTGAAGGAGTTGATCCGACCGGAACTGACCGACCTGGAGAACAGCGCTCTTTTCAAGCAGCTCAGCAAGACGCGGAACTATCTGGTGCACCAGGGCATGCTCGAACTGGAGAGCACAGGCAGCGCAGGCACGATGGAGGGGAGGAAGCTCAAGATCTCCTTCCCGTTCAAGGTCGCCCCCTGGGAGAGCAGCGATGAGGCCTACGTCCGCTACAAGCAGGTCTGCCGCACCGACAAATTCATGCGAGGCCTCATAGGCCCTGACTGCGATTCATGCCCTGCCATTTGGCGTACCTGGGTAATCAGCGACTTCCCTGGACGAGATCTACTTGAGGTGGCGTTCGAGGCCTGGCGCAAGCTCGGCGTGGTGCTTTCTGCAGCCGTCACCGCCCGCGGCGGCGAGGCGCTTGACCTGAGCATGCCATGCCGACACGATCCTCAGCTGGTAATGGTCAAGGTCTTCAGTCAACGAGACTTCTTCTTGGAAGTCGACGGCCTTGATATCTCCCTCCAAGACTAGACCCACCGCCATGGCAGAAATCTTCCCTTTCCCAGAGACATCCCGAACTCACAACGCCAAAGTCATGGCCAACCAGGCCGAGCGCAAACGGCTCGCCGAGTGGTTCCGGGCGATCGCACAGCACATCGAGGGAAACGAAATAGAGCGGCCTCCCCTCGCCGCCATGATCGTCCTCTCTGGTGTCGAGGGCGATGAGGTTCTGCACGTCGGCTATCAGCAGCAGGAAGTCAGCCTGGCCCAGGCCGGCACGGCCGCACAACGCCTGGCCACAGCGCCATATCCTCGCCGGGGCGGCAATTTCTTCGACAGACGACGCTGATCGGGCACCGCCCTAACGTCAGCAAGTCAACGCCCAGGAGCCGCCTCATCAACGGAGGCCGGTTCAAACCCGATATGCTGACCGGCCGCTCCAGAACTCACGAGCTCCTGAAACTGGTCAACTGCATAGCAAGTCTCGCCGCCAACCATAGCGTCGCAGGTAGTGATTCGAAGATCGCCAGATGGCACCCACACGAGCTGGATGAAAGGGCCATAGAGGAATGAACAAGGCTGACGCGCAGCCTCGAAGTGATCGTCGAGCACGGCCATGAACAGTTCTTTGTCGCGAAAGAACTTGGCGCCAAGATCCTGGATCATGGAGTCGACCAACGCATCGATCTGCTCGCGGGGCAGGTCTCGCACATTGATGACGCAGGGGAGCCTGAAAGGGATCGGTGAGGGCTGCTTGACTGACTTCATGTTGCGGGTCCTATGCGGGCTCGTCGGCTGGCTCAGACTTGAACCACTGCGGCCTACAGTAACTGATCGTGACCTCAGCCAGGT
The DNA here is from genome assembly GCF_052682975.1 of Pseudomonas sp. SP16.1. NCBI lineage: Bacteria > Pseudomonadati > Pseudomonadota > Gammaproteobacteria > Pseudomonadales > Pseudomonadaceae > Pseudomonas > Pseudomonas sp. SP16.1. The sequence continues at coordinate 9,861 of NZ_JBQYFZ010000002.1, read as the reverse complement.
ACAGAACGCGGCCCAAGTAGGTGCCTGAAATCATCGAGCAGGAAAACCTCACCGTACGGCTCAGCCGATGTACCTCGGATGCCGCAGTCTTTCCGAGTGCACTCGACCAAGAACGGCCGGGCCTCATCGCCAGTCAGTCCTACCTGCGACATGGCAAGCCCGTGCAGCGGACAGCATCCGCTCCTCAATCTGTTCGCCCGGTCGCGGGCTGATTGCTTCGCCATCAGAAACTCCAATCGATCACCCCTGAGGGTGAAGCTCACCAGGGCCGCCCAGAGAGGGATTGATCCAGAACCCCTTGAACGGCCGGAAGAGTTCGGCCCCCCCGCGGATGTACTCAAGCATCAACTCCAGGCACAGCCAGCGGCGCTCATTAAGCTCCGCCGCCAGGCCCGTCATACAACGGCCACCGAATAAATCAACCACCAGATCTCCCGGCTCGGTCAGGAATCGAATGAAGAAATCGGGAACCGATAGCGGCCACCCGGCGCCGTGTGTGGGCAGATCCAGCGCCTGCAGGACACGTCGGTGCGCCTTGCCGATCGAACAGGCGTGGCCCATTTCAAGGACATTTCGTGGGATTCTCCCAGTGGTGAGGTTCCCATAGCTGCCCGGACGAATCCTGTAGGCACCATCGCCATACTCAGCATCGCGCCGCTCCCCGCCGGCGGCCATCAGCTTTTGGTGTCGTTCCGTATGCGGCAACAGCACGCGGCGATTATCGGCTTTACACCTCAGCGGATCCGGCGCCATCCACAAACAGGGTTCCCAACACACGTTCAGCTGATTTCGCGCCTTGCTCGCCCAGGCAACCGGGCCAGGCGCCTTCGAGCGATTTGCCCAAATCACCCTGTCCATCAGGTACAGCCCAAGCCGATCTTCCAGAGCGATGGTAACCCGTTCGAGATAGGTTGAGCGCGCCGGTGATTTTTCAAGGAAGACATCATTCGACAGATTCAGGACCAGGGAGCCAGTTGGGGCGATCTTCGGCACGATCGGCTCCAGAACTGCGCAGATGAAGTCGACGTACTCCTCACAGCGAGGGTTGCCGTAAGCCCGAGGGTTTCGCAAGGGATAGGGCGCTGAGGTGAGCAGCAACTCGATGGGCTCATCCAGCTTTGCCAGCGATTGCGGGCTTGTGCCCCAGAGAGCCATCCCAAGATCGGTGCTGAATGCCAGTAGCGTCATCCCCGGCCGCGCCTTGTGAAGGCCGCTGCGCATTTTTTCTGTGAGCCGCCAGACCCCTCGCTCGCCTGGGACACGCTCGATGACCTGGAGATGTTTGAGTTGCTGCTGCTGCCAGCGAATAGCCCTCTTCGCCTTGCTGCGCAGCTTTCCCGCGGTGCCAATCGGCATGCGGTGGTTCAACGTTGCGTCGTTGATACCTGCACGCTTTGCGACGAGCTTGTACAGACTCTCGTTATCGAGAGCGACATCTGGCGCGGCCTTGTAGACCTCTGCCACATGGTGGAAGAGGTTGAGTTGACCGGCGGCCACCTGGTTGTCCATTCGTTCACTCCGGCCTCAAGGGCCACCGACAGTCGTATGGCGTGTCTTCAATCGACGCCATTGATAGCGCATACAGGTCCGCCTGATCGATGCGATGTTTCAGCGCCCCATCAAGCCTGGGCAGGGTATTGGCAAACCGGGTGACACTCGTACCGTCGAACGAGCTCGCGTTCGCCGCGGCGCACATCGCGATGCGCCTGGCACTATTGACGCGCCCGACGTGGAAGTAGCAGTTCCGACGGCGCGCCAGGATCCCCCAGGCTTCCATCGTCTGCAGCTTCCACTCGGTACTGCCGCCCAAGAAGATTCCCACCGAAGGATTGAGGTAGTCGCGAACTTCATCCGGTTGCATCCCGTCTTGCACAGCGATCAGCAGCGTGCGCGGGAATCCTTTCAGTCGCTCCAGCCACCTCAAGGTGAAATCCAGAGACACCTGGCCGCCGGCGACGATATCCGGCAGGACTACCCAGTCAGCGCCCTCTCCCAGCTTGTCTACAGCCCGGCAGAACGCGATTTCACAAAATGGCCGCCCCTGCTGGAAGGCCGACCAGGCGCCGTTATCAAGCGCATAGCGGCTGAAACCCTCAGTCCGCAGCACGCCCGCGGCCGAAACAAGCAGCCGCCATCCAGCGGCACGCATGGCATCGAGATTTCTCCTCGTGCCAGTACGACTGGCGTAGGCCGCCATTGCCGGGGCCTGATAGCCAAGCCTCTCCTCAATTGATGGATCACTATCTGCCGAGCCATCCAGGCAGTAGTAATCGGCATACGCCAACACCGCTTGCGCATAGCCCTGTCTGGCCCCGGAACGATAAGCCTCAAGCCAGTTCGGCAGTTTGAACTCACTCATCACGCACTCGCTGACTTCGATAAATAGGCACTCGTGCCTAGTCTTAACGAAAAGCGAGATGGCGCGCAACTATAAGCAATGGTATTCTTTTGAGACTACCAACCGAAACAGGAACCGGCTCATGACCCTGCGCATGAATCCCACGCGTTTCAACCTGCTCTACATGGCTGCCGCCATCCTGACGGCCGTTCTGCTTGCCCGTCAGTTCGGAACGGTTTTCGCGCTGGGCGGCATCCTGGCGTACGGCATCTTCGTGCTGCTGGAAATCTTGTACACCAGGCTGCCCCGCGGTTTGCAGCCGTTTGCTCCATGGCTGGTTCTTGGCGGATCCTTCGCTGCGGTCGCACTGGGGATGATCATTGCCGGCTCTGCATTCGCGGAGAATGCCCCCCTGGAAACCCCGCTGCCGCCGAAGGAGGTGACCACGCAGGCCGAGCCTGCAGATGAGGCCGCCGCCGGCGCAGAAGCGATCGCCCGCATCTACCTACTGTTTCAACAAGAGCTGGCAGAGCGCGCCAAGAATAAGGGCTTCGATCAGCTGAAGTGGATGCAGTCCATGCAAGGCTGCCTCGGCGACGTGAGCACGCCGAGCATCACGCCGGACACGATGTCCTCCATCGCGGAGTGCGCAGATAAACGCCTGGCCATGGCGCAGCTCCAAGTCAATCAAGCACCAACCGAGGAAGAACCAAAGCAATGAAGGTCAGAGCCGGCCTGGCCTTTGCCATTGCGTGGCCATTCATCGCACTCGCCGCCCCTGTGGAGGAAGGAGCCGACTTGCCAGGCTTACACGTCATGCTCATTAGCACAGCGAGCAATGCAGTCGAAACTGACGCTGCCCTTGCGCTGCATAGCACGGCCGGCGAAGGCAACGCATTTCTATTCCCTGTTGATCAGGGTCCAGAAAGCCTCATCGCCGCCCTTGGCTCAACCCATCCTTCAATCTTTGCCGAGAGAATTCTGCCCCCATCGCGAGAAGCAAATACAGCGCTGGAGGCCTATATCGGCGGTGAAGGCGTGCTGATCCGCACCAAGACCACAAGCATCCAAGGCGATCGGGTCAAAGTGTGGGTGGGGGTTCAGGTTTCACGCGCCGACGCGGGGCCGGCCGAGCCAATTAGTAGAACCAGCTTCCCCGCCGAAATTGCCAACGGCGAAGCCTTTGTTGCGCGCGTGAACACCAAGATGCTCGTTGCGGTTACACCTGAGCCGTTCACTCCTGCCGAGGCGCCGCCCCGAGAACTGGAAACGGCTCAGCAACCTGCCGCGCCGAGCGCCCCAGGCATCCCTGCGTCCGACGGTGAGCCGCGAATCATCTGGGATACAACTCCTGGAGCAGCAGTTCCGGACGAAGAAGCACTTCGGCGGATTCTCCAACAGCCCTGATCATGGGCCGTCATATCCAGGCCCCGCCAAGGACAACAGCTCATCCCGTGCCCGGGCGAAATCTGGATAGGCTTCCTTGAGTTTCACCAGGTCGGCAACCGCATGGCGAAGCCACGCTCCTGCGAATGCCGGCTTGTTGGCAAACATCGTCGCCATCCGACTGTCTACGAAGCGAACCATCTCCGAGCAGAATTTCTCAGCAGCATCCGGCGACTGCATGCGCTCAACAGCGGCATCAAGACCCGCGAGAAACTCATCATCGGAACGTCCGTAGGACGCTACCTTCTGCGCCACCCAGTCGTAGTTCGGCTGGATCCCCTTCTGCGCCAGGAAGTGCACATCCCATACATCCCTCGCCTTCAGGTGGGAGCGAAGCCCGAGCGCGACGAGCTTGTCCGAGTAAATCTCTTCCTGGCTCTCGGCCAGGACAACGATCCCCTGCAGGCCCTGCTGATGCTCGTAGGGGCTGCGCAACACAACCGGGACAGCATCGAGCGAGGGCACGTTGCATACCTCGAAGTTGATGCGCTGCATCTGCGATTCCCAGGGCACCTTGATCTTGAACGTCCAGCGCTTGACCCCAACGCCATCGCCGAGATCGGTATTGGGGCCTGCGACGGCATCGAACTCAATGCCGTACCGGGTCTGCATAGCCTTCTGCAGGACAGATGCCAGGTGCCCAACATCAAGCGGCTCCGGGGAGCCAGCTCCACACACGAAATCGAGGTCCTCGGACAGGCGCGTGCCGTCATAACAGGCCCGCAACGCAGTCCCTCCCTGGAAGACCAGACGATCGCCAAGATCGGAGTTCGACAAGGCATTCAGTATCTCGTAATGCAGGATCTCCTTGAGCACAACCGGCTGAGCCAGCTGGTTGTCAGTCAAGCTCATCGCTTTCGCAACATGGTCCTTCAGTGTGTACGGGCTCAAGGGTGCCGCTCCTCCAGTAGATAGTCGTAGTTGCGTTCAGCTTCCGGACGCACCAGATCAAGATTCCTTCCGATCGCGGTCAGATCAGCGAGAGCCAGCTCGGGGGTTGCAACCCGGATCTGACGGATAGGATCGAATCGTGTTTGCGATAGTCGCGACTCCGAAAATTTATCGCCGGATACACGATTGAACTCAATGATGCCCAGGGGGGTCTGATAAAGGGCAGAACGCCCCGTAGTAACGAAGGTCATGCGGTTCGGAATCTGGCTGATCCAATCGACTTCATGAAGAACAGACTCCAGGGACAAATACGACGGCGATCCTGGTCGAAGGATTGCGACTAACTGGGCGAGGCCATGGATAGGCGGATCTACGCGAGGATTAAGATAATGTCCTCGAAAAACCTTACGGACGCCGACGATATCGGCGTTGCGTCCAAGGTAAACAACAAGCCCGTGCTCATCTACGCCGCTCAGGCGAGACAGGGCCCGGACGTTAAATACCCAAACCCCCTTTGTCGCAAAGGCGTCCAAGGCCTTCAGCACCGCGGTGCGCGTGGATTGTCTCATTCGATGTATTCGCCAGAATTTATGCGGTTACAGTATCGCAATGTTCAAAGAAAATCGAACGGCGATCAGTAACCACAATGATGGCTGGCTTTGCAAGCGGGAAGGTCAACCAATGGACACTGTAGGCCCTTGATCAGCTATACTTGCCCAATGTCGAAACGAATATTGCCCCTTTACGAGGCTCACCCATGAATATCAGCAGCTACACAGCCCAACTAGGCCTGAATGACAGCCAGGTGCCGGTTTGCGTCATGCTGATTACTGACGGAATCGCCGCCACGGCCCCTGAAAAGGACCAAGCCGTTAGCGCTCGCCTGACCGGCGACCAGCTGACCGTCACTTATGGCAGCGAAACCTTGAATTTCACGAAACTCGCGCCTGCCCTCTGCAAAGAGCTGCAGGCGGGGAAACCCTTAGTCCTGAAACACGAAGCTTCCAGCTATGAAGCCCTCGTGCCAGTAACTCTGTAAGCAGGTAAACGAAATGCGTAAACCTCAAAAGAGCATACTGCAAACCCTGGGGGTGACCTCGGTCGTAAGCTACTGGCATGGCGATATTTCGCTATCGCGCGCCATCCAGGCAGCGGTTGTCGCGGGGCTGACCAGCCTGACCATCAGCCACTTCAACCCTGACCACTCTTCCGACTTGCTGCAGGCTCAGCAGGCGCCCGGGCACCTGACATTTCACGATGCAGAAATCAGCCGGATCGCCAATATCAACCTGACCGTCGACACCGAGCACGGCAAGACCGGCTACTTCCAGCGGGACACCTTCGCGCTTGAGAGCAGCTTCAAGAAGGATCTGGAAAGCGAGATCGATACGCTCACTGCGCAGGCCGAACTGGCTGGCTCTTGGGACCTTTACATAGCCGCCCGACTGACCCCTCTCTACCTCTCCGAGGATCCACATGAACGGCAGGTCGCCAACGCAACCCTGAACTACATCCAGAAGCATCAGGGCTGTGCGGCTGGCGAGCTGCCCCGGGCCAGCTACTACACCCGGGCGAAAGCGACCGAGATCGAGGCGGACCGTCAGATCTTCGCCATGGCTGATCAAATGGCTGAAGCACTCCGCAACGCCGGAAAGACCCCGATCACCCGGCGCTCGGCCGAACTCGCGCTGCATTCGTTTGCACCCGAACCCGATCGCCTGCTGGCTGCTTTCAACGTCGCGAAAGGCGCCGAAGAAGGTGCACCAGGCATTCGCAACATCCTGCCCCTGGTGCAGACCGCCATTCAGGTTGAGACAACCCGCCTATCGCTCACCAGCATGGCCGGTCAGATGCTGCGCGTCACCGAGGTGGCCACCAACCCCGCAATCCAGGCACTGACGCTCAGCCGACGCCTGAACATTCCGGTGGCGGTTCGCTCGTACTCGGGCGAGTTCTCCGACCATTACAACCAGAGCAACTTCGAGCCCACGGACGAAACCCTGAACTCCAAGATCAGAACCGGTTTCGATCTGAGCGACGGCCTGGCGATCACCGGCCGCGGAGTGATCCTGAGCCAAGTGCCCCTGGAGCACGAGCAAACCATCAACGTGCCCGAGTTGCGCTACTCGGTTTATCAGGTGGTAGAGCGGAACAGCATCCTTGACCAGGATGAGCCAGTGTTCGCCGCCGACTTCCGAGTCTCGATGTAGTTACTCTCCACTCTCATCAGAGAATGAGAAAAGCCGCCCTCCGGGCGGCTTTTTTATACCATCAGGCGCCGTGTCAATCCCGCCCTTATTCCACCGAAGTCGCTTTAGGCTTGTGACATTCTGTACAGCGATTAGAATCGCAACCTGGCTACAGAGACAGAATTGAATAAGAACGGCTTTGAAACGGCACGAAAGACCCACCGCCCAGCACCCCGCACCTGGATGCATTGCCCGACTATCACTGTGGGGCGATAGCCGGCGCGCCTTGGCCCTCGAAGAGATCGTCGAGCAGCTCTACCTCCTGGAAGAGGATGTTGCGCTGAAAGTCGCGCCGGCAGTCGAGCTGCACCGGAACCCGCATGGGCTCTTCCGGGGATGGCTTGCCACAGACAATCCCTTCGGTAGTTCCTTTTCCCATCGGCACGCGAACCCGCGTTCCCCTGGGGAATGCAGCAGCAACAGCCTTGGCCAGCGCCACCGCCGTTTTCTGGTGCTCTTTGCGGGCCCTCTCAATGTCCGAGAGGCGCGCGCTATCGAGGGGTTTGATCACCGGACAAGCTCCGATTATTTACTAACGCATATCCGCGAGCATACACCCACAATCATTCAGCGGCAAGACGTGGCAACACCGTAACGATGTGCTATTTTTGTTCATGTTTTCCTATTGCAGTCTCAATTGAAAAGGCCGCGCAGCATGAAGAACCCGGCAAGCACCTGGTCGTTCCCCTTTGAGAAGGGAAACGCTCTACCAAAAGACCGAGAAATGCACCCGGTTGATTTCGACATCCCGCACGGGCACCAGTCGCTGTTCCCCGTAGTCGAGGAGTCACGTCACTGGTATCTGTCTGTCCGCCTGCAGGATACCGCGACCTACTTCCTTAGCCCTAGGTCCGGAAGCCCCATTGAGCTCGACACCGCTGCAGCTGAAAAGCAACTCCTGGCGGGACTGCTGAACAACTTGCCGCCACGCGTCAACTCCATCACGCTCTTCGGCCGGATTATGGCGCTACCGGAGTACCTTCATGGGCCGGCGATTGATTACCTGGAGCATCGACGCGTCGACAGCATTCACGAAAGCCAGGCCGAACTCATTTCCGCCCTTCGCAGCTTGAATCAAACCATGGGCGCAACGGTGCAACGCGGCATGAGCGTTTCCAAGATGGCGCGAGAAGTCGCCCAGGCAGCACCTGGCGAGCGCCACAGGCTCCTCAAGTCCTACCGAAAAGATCATCCGGAACACTGGATCGAGGACGCGAGAAAAGCAGCCGAGAGCATGATCGAGCGGGCCCAGAAGAAGCTTCGTGAAAACCCGCCAGACAGCGACTTCGATTTTCGCTTCTGAGGTTGCTCGCCATGCGCAACATGAGCTTCATGCTGACCACCGACCAAGTTCGAAGCGGGACCAAATCGGTCACCCGCAGAGCAGGGTGGCTCCATCTGAAAGTCGGTGACTTCATTTGCGCGGTTGAGAAATGCCAGGGCTTACGCGCCGGCGAGAAACTCAACCGACTGAGAACAATCCAGGTAGTAGATGTGCGCCGAGAGCCACTTCGCGCAATGCTTGATAATCCGGCATACGGGCTTGAGGAATGCATCAAAGAGGGGTTCGGTGATCACCCTACCCTGCGAGAGCCCGCCGAGTTCGTGCAATTCTTCTGTCGCACCCACCGCGGCTGTACTGCTGAGTCAGAAATGACTCGGATTGAATTCGTCTACGTGACGTAAGCTTCGAAAGTCCTCGCCGTTAGCAAGGACCCGCATCCCCCTTCTGATCGCTTAGCTCGTTCATAAGCACGCGCACATCTGCCGCACAACTGGCTTCCAGTTCGCCATCGGGGAACTCTCCATTGCACCGTTCCGTTGACGAGTTGAAGCCTTCCCACCAGGTTTTGGTCAGCAAAGCTTCCAAAGCGGCGTCGTCAAAGCTGTGAGTAACGTTACTGGCTGACATATGTCCTCTCCTATCCAATCGGGTTGCTCGCGTTCTCATCCCGAATCGCGCGACAGAGGTCGAGCAGCGCCTGGCGCACCTTCGGCGATCGTCCTCCACCTGAAAAGGGAACGCAGAACTCGACATCTGCCATCTCCCCTTCGTCGTTGATGACCGCTACGCACACGTCGGAATCTCCATCCAGGATCAGGCGCAGCCGGCCGTTTCCCATGTCCTCTCGCCGCTCGAAGAACTCACCGAGAGGGAGCGAATCATCCGTTTGCTCCGACTGCTGCAGGAGCTCACGGGCGGCCTCGATAACCTGGCTGCCAAACAGCGTGTCGCCGAAGCGACCTCCGTCCGCGAGCTCCATCTCAGCAGCTTCGTCAATTGCGAAACCCGTGATCAAAGCCATGAGTGATTACCTGGGCAAATCGGTATAAGACAAGGAGCGGCGCCAGTGGAATCAGTGCGACTCGCCGAGGCTCTGTCGCTGACTCGAAAGCTCATGCTGGGCATCCCGGATAGAATCACGAGCATCGAATGCCGAGTAAAGCAAGATGGCAATCCCTACGATGGCCAAGCTGGCGGCATAGTCAGGCTTCAGCCCCGACTGAATACCGGCAACAGCAATACAGGCCCCCACGAGCCCAATGACAATGTTGACGTAATCTACATCGCCGGAAAGCTTGACCAACGAAAACACAGAGCGGAACAGATAGGTAACCGCCACCAGGGCGATCAGCATAACCAACAGAGTTGCACTTTCCATAGACACCTCGCGACAGTCACGAAACCATATTAGTTCTGTTAATTAGAACCGTCAAAGCCTTCTTTACGCCGGCTTTCTTGAGTAGATCGCCCCAAGATTGAATGACGTACTCCGGACCACTCTTAGTGATCGACACTCCCAACTCAGCATTGAGGGACGCCACGTAGCTATCGATATTACCCTTGCTGAGGCCCGTCAACTCTGCAACGGTCGTCGCTGTTGCAGGACGCAGCTTGTCGATCGCAGCGAGCACGACAAGAAGCCGGCCGACGTG